>OMVX01000004.1 GCA_900314605.1 uncultured Methanobrevibacter sp.
TTTAAATCAAAGAAAAATTAGAAACTTTTTTTAACCAAAAAAATTAATATTTAAAAATTAATATTTAACGCAAGCCTATAAAATTTTACAGACTCGAAATTATCAAGTTTTTCTTGAAAGTCAATTTATAGGAAAATTTGACAGTACAAATTGTAAATTAGAAAATTAGGTTCTAACTTATTATATTATTATAGTAAAAGACGATATCGAACTTTTAAAGGACTATTTGTTTATATTATGGTTAGAAAATGGTTGGATACAAAACCAAATAGAGGTTCTACAAATTGACAGTTCCCTTAATTTGAGGCGAAATTCTTATATAAATTGTTGAATATAATATATTATATTAATAAAATAGATGGGATAAATTTAATATAAACAGGGTTTTTATATAAATTTTATAAGTTTTTTCCAGATTTATATTTAGTATAATTTTTAAAATGGAGGTAAAAAAATCGTTTTTAATAAGAAGTTATTGATATTATTAATATTACTTATTAGTTTATTGGCTGTTTCAGCAGTAAGTGCAGCTGATAATGCTACAAGTGATGCTGTAAGTGTAGAAAAAACAACTGATGAGGTTGTAAGTGTAGAAGAAAATCAAGTAAGTTTAAAAGAAAATACTAATAGTGGAACTTTTGATGACCTTCAAACTGAGATAAATAATGCGCCGGCAGGTTCTGTTTTAAATTTAACCCGTGATTATAATGGTCATTCCGGTTCTAGAATCCAGTTCAATAAAGATTTAACTATTGATGGTCAAGGTCATACTCTTGACTGTTTAGGTGAAGGTGGTTGCAGTGCATTTTATTCAGAAAGGGGAAATATAACCTTGAAAAATCTTATAATAATTAACGGATATAACGATTTTACTGGTAAAGGCGGTGCTATTTATATAGTAGAATCTGCTCAATACACAATTATAAACTGTACTTTCAATAATAATTGGGCAAAGGGCTTCGGCGGAGCCATATACAGTGAAGCAAATAAACCTTTAACTATTATAAATTGCAGCTTCAATAATAATAAAGCAAATTATATTAATGGTGGTGCAATTTACTGGTTTAATGTTAATGATTGTACTGTTACTAACTGTAATTTCACAGGTAACACCGCAAATAATGATGGTGGTGCAATTTACGGGGAAAGGTCTACTAGCACTGTTACTAACTGTAGTTTCACAGGTAACACCGCAAATAATAATAGTGGTGGTGCAATTTATTGGTATCTTGATGTTAATGCTGCTGTTACTAACTGTAGTTTCACAGGTAACACCGCAAATAATAATAGTGGTGGTGCAATTTACTGGAATGGTGCTAATGGTGCTGTTACTAACTGTAATTTCACAGATAACAAAGCAAATAATAATAGTGGTGGTGCAATTTACTGGATTGGTGCAAATGGTAATATTACTGACTGTACTTTCATAGGTAACTCCGCAAGATTTAATGGTGGTGCAATTTACTGGATTGGTGCTAATGGTACTGTTACTCACTGTAATTTCACAGGTAACATCGTACGTCATGGCGAGAGTGGTTGTGGTGGTGCAATTCACTGGAATGGTGATAATGGTGCTGTTACTCACTGTAATTTCATAGGTAACACTGCACGTTGTAATGGTGGTGCAGTTTACTGGAATGGTGTTAATGGTGCTGTTACTCACTGTAATTTCACACGTAACTCCGCAGATCCTGCTGGTGGTGCAGTTTACTGGACTGGTGCTAATGGTAATATTACTGATTGTAATTTCACAGGTAACAAAGCAGAATTTAATGGTGGTGCAGTTTACTGGAATGGTGTTAATGGTGCTATTACTCACTGTAATTTCACAGATAACACCGCAAATGGAGTGTATGCTGGTGGTGCAGTTTACTGGGAGGGTGTTAATGGTGCTGTTACTCACTGTAATTTCACAGGTAACACAGCAAATTATGGTTATGGTGCTTATGGTGGTGCAATTAACTGGGAGGGTGCTAATGGTACTGTTACTCACTGTAATTTCATAGGTAATACAGCAAGTAAATTTGGTGGTGCAATTTACTGGCAAAGGGAAAATGATGTTGATGGTAATATTACTGATTGTACTTTCATACGTAACTCTGCAATTTGGGGTGGTGCAATTTACTGGAAGGCTGTTAATGGTACTGTTACTCACTGTAATTTCACAGGTAACACCGCAAGTTATGGTGGTGCAATTTACTGGAGGAATGTTAATGATTGTACTGTTACTTACTGTAATTTTAAAAGTAACACCGCAAAAGGTGGTGGTGCAATTTTCTGGTATCTTAGTGTTAGTGGTACTGTTACTCACTGTAATTTCACAGATAACACCGCAAATTGGGCGAAATGTGGTGGTGGTGCAATTTATACTAAAAGTTCTGTGAAGTGTGTAGATTCAATTTTTAGCGGGAATTCTGCTTATCAAGATGGTGGTGCAATTTATGCAAAAGGAAATGTGGATGTTAAAAATTCTATTTTTGAGAATAATAAAGCAGAGGGTACTAAAACATATAATTGTTATGGTGGTGCAATAAGAAGTGAAAAGGATGTTAAAATTGATAATTGTAGTTTTTTAAATAATCATGCATCTAATTATGGTGGTGCAATATATTCAGATACTATAACATGGGTAAATAATTTACCTTCATATTTCATCGGCAATTATGCTGAAAAAAATGAAGGTGGAGCAATATATACCGATAAATTCACCACTGATATAAAATACGGTGTTTTCATTAACAATACAGTTAAATCCAATAATGATGGAGGAGCAATCTATATAAACCGTGAAAATCATCTTCTTATTTCCCAATGTTATTTTGAAAATAATCGCTGCGAAGATGAAGGCGGAGCAATATATTTAGAATCCACTTCTTCTACTTTAAGTTTAAAATATAATATTTTTGTTGACAACCATGCAGGAACAAAAGGAAACATTGTATATATTAAAGGAAAGTATAATAAAATTCATAATAACTGGTATGGAGTCAACAATTTTGATTTTTCCAATGAACTTGTAGAATATAATGCATGGGGAAGCGATGAAAGCCATAGAGATGATAAAATGGTCATTGTTGAATTATCTTTAAATGAAACAAATGCAGGTGAGCCATCCACATTAATTGTTACTTTCCTATCTGATGAGGAATTATTTAATTATGATGCAAAATTCAGTGCAGATAATGGAGCAGAACTTAGTAATCATAAAATTGGAAATAATACTGTTACTTCAGATATTGTATTCAATGATGGTATTACAACTGTAAATGCTACTGTTAATAGAGAAGTTTTAAAGTTATCATATTCTCCTATTAAAAAAAATCTTACAATGGATATTAATGCGGCTGAAATTAGTTTTGGTGATAATGCTACTGTAAATATTATTTTTACACCTAGTAATGCTACAGGTACTGTTATTGTTGGTAATATTTCTGCTATGATTGTAAATGGTACTGCTAGTGTTGTTATTTCAGATTTATCTGTGGGAAATCATACTTTTCTTGTTAGTTATTCTGGTGATGAAGTATATAATCCTAAATATGGAAATGTAACTATTACTGTTAATCGTAAAAATTTGGATATTGGTGCTAGTGCAGAGCCAATATATAAAGGTGAGAATGCAACGGTTATTGTTACTGGTCTAGAAGGTGCTACTGGTAATGTTACTGTTACTGTTAACAATAATAATTGGACAGGTCAAATCACCAATGGAACTGCAACTATTATTATACCGGGATTACAGGAGAATTCTACTGGTAATGTTACTTATGTAGGTGATGTTAATTATTCTAATGCTTCCACTATAGTTAATATTTTTGTTAATTCTGGTCCTAGAGTGGATTTAAATATTAGTGCTAGTGCTGATTCGATTATGGTTGGTGAGAATGCTATTATTGTTGTTACTGGTTTAGAAAATGCTACAGGTAATGTTACTGTAAGTATTGGTGGTGATAAGTGGTATGGTGAAATTAATAATGGTACTGCTACTGTAATTGTTAGTGGATTAAAGATGAATACTACAGCTAATGTTTTTTATCCTGGTGATTATCAATATAACAATGCTACAACATTTGTTAATATTACAGTTAATCCGGCTATTACTGTTTGGTATGTAAATGGAAGTAAAGAATCTAGTGGTAATGGAACCACACCGGAGACTGCATTTAAAACCTTGCAAGAAGCATTAAACAAAGCACCAGAGGATAGTATAATTTATATTGCACAGGGAACATATACTGGAGAAAATAATATAAATTTAACTATTGATAAAAATTTAACTTTCATAAATTATGGTGATGGTGAAGTAATCTTTGATGCACAATTTAATAGTAGGATCTGGACTGTTTATGCAGGAAGAATAAATATTACTGGTCTAACTTTTAAAAATGGGAAAGAAGAAGAATTCTGTGGTGCAATTTTCTTTAATCAAACACTAAATAATTCATACATAAATGCTATTTTTATAGACAATAATGTAGTTGAAGGTATTGCTGGTGCAATAGGATTTTACGAGGATGTTTTCAACACTAATATTGATTGTATTTTTGTAAATAACAGTGTAGTTAAAGGTTATGGTGGTGCAATATTCTTTAATGGAAATTTAAACAATGTTAATATTACTGGAAATTATACTACCAATACTGCAAGTGATGGTGCTGGTGCAATATTCTTTAATGGAAATTTAAATAATGTTAATATTGATGGAAGTTATACTGGTAACATAGCAAAGGATGGTGGTGCATTTTGCTTTGTTGGAAATTTAACTGATGTTAATATTATGGGGTCTTATAATTATAACTGTGCAAATGATACTGCAGGTGTATTCTTTTTTGACAGTAATTTAACTAATGTTAACATATCAGGAGATTACAGTAATAATAATGCTGCTCAATATTGCGGGGTTTATTATATGAGTGAATCTGTAACTGTAAATAATTCTAGTATATCTGGTAATTATTATAATAACTCTGCAGATTTTTGTGTTGTATCTTTAATAGAAGGAACTATAATTAATTCTAACATTACTGGAAATTACATCAATAATAATGGAATGAGAGGTGTTATTATTATTGGTGAGGCATATAATCTTAGTATGTCTGGATATTATTTGAATAATAATATTTCTGATGGTGGTGTGATTTATATTTTCTATTGTGATGAGAATTCTAGTATTCATGATTCTATTTTCGTAAACAGTACAGTTGATGATAGTTTCATTATTCAGGTTATTTCTGGTTCTGTTTTATCTGTTGATAATTGGTTTGGAAATAATGCTAGTAATTATAATATTAAACCTCTTGTTAATGAAAATGTGACTATGGTTAATTGGTTATTTTTAAATGGAACAACTAATAGTACTGGTGATATTAAAGTTAATGAAACATCATTAATTACATTTACATTATATGAGTATGATAGTGTTTCTGAAGAGATTAAGGAGTTTGATGCTTCTAAAATGAATATTCATTTAGATTTGTCTCAGATTAATGGTATGTTAAATCAAACTAGTGCTTTGTTTAATGAAACAGTATTATATACTTGTTTGGAAGAGGGTGCTGCAAGTATAACTGGTAATTTAGGTACTGCTTCATATACTATTATTTTAGCTCCTAAAACTAATGCGACTCTTACTATTGATCCTATAGTTAATGTTGCAGTAGGTGAAGAAATAACTATAAAGTATAATACAAATAGTAATGGAACAGTAACAATTAAAGTAAATGGTGAACCGATAACTGGTGGTAAGTTTACACCGATCAGTGCTGGTGTTTATAATCTTACTGTGGAGGTTGCTGAAAATGAGTATTACACTGGAGTAATGAATGAATCTTCATTCTTTGTTAAATTAGCGAGTAAGATTACTGCTAGTCCTGTAACTACTACTTATAATGTTGGTAAATATTTGGTTATTACATTGAAAGATTCTAATGGTAAACCTATTAGTGGTGCTGTTTTAACAGTGAGTTTAGGTGGTTCTAAAAAGTATAATACTAATGCTAATGGCCAGGTTAAAATTAATGTGGCTACATTAACTCCTAAAACCTATAATGCAAAGATTACCTATAGTGGATCTGATAGTATTAAGGGTTCTACAGGATCTGTGAAGGTTACTGTTAAAAAGGCTAAACCAAAGATTACTGCTAAAGCAGCTAAATTTAAACTTAGGGTTAAGACTAAAAAATATACTGCTATCTTTAAAGATAATAAAAATAGGGCTATTAAAAATACTAAAGTTACTTTAAAAGTTTATGGTAAGACTTATAGTGTTAAAACTAATAGTAAAGGTCAGGGCGTATTTAAAATTACTAATCTTAAAAAGATTGGTTCTTATATTGGTGTTTTAACTTTCCCAGCAAACAAATACTACAATAAAGTAACTAAAAAGGTAAAAATAATTGTAAAAAAATAAAATTGTTTAATTATTAAGAGTTTAGATTAAACTCTTTATATTTTTCTTTTTTTAAATAGTCATTCTTTGTCATAATCAATTGTATTTAAATATGACAAATTAAAATTGAAATTAGTAGTTAGGGATTATATCTTATGACATTTTTAGACCCTGACAGTTAATTTATTAATTTTTTTTATATCCACATTCACTACATTTTTTACTTTGATAACTTATTATTCCATTACATTCAGGACAATTCCATTTTTCTTTATCTTCTTCTATAATTTTACCTATCCCCATATATTGTATTCTTTTAGCACTTTCAAATGTAGAGTAATTATGTCTTTTGATTGAATTTTTATCATGTTTTTTTATAAGTTTACATGGAAATTCACTACATCTTCCACAGTATTTAAATGATTTATTATCAAAACAATTTTTAATCTTACATTTAAGAGAACTTTTCTTTTTTCCTCTATCACTTATTAAGCATCCTGGACATGGATTATTAGTTTTCAGGTAATCTTCACATATTAAACAATTTACTCCACATGGAGCAAAAAGTTCACTGTTGATCTTTTCTGGCATTTGCATATTATCAGTTTTTTTTAGAATTTTTATTTTAGTATAATTATAAATATTATTTATTATATAAAAATTAATTAATAAATTATTGTTTATTGATTATTATGAAGATTTTAGTTGTACAAGAGTCAGATTGGTTAAAACGAAATCCTCATCAGCAGCATCATCTTATGGATAGGATGTCTATTAGAGGTCATGAAGTTAGGGTTATTGATTATCCTATTGATTGGCCTAAAGATGATAATGATGGTTTTAAGTTTGAAAGAGAAGTAGTGGATAATGTTTATAAAATAGATGAAAGAGCAAGTGTTCAGGTTATAAGACCGGGTTTTATTAAAAAGCCTGTACTTAATTATATTTCATTATATTATTCTCATAAAAATGAAATTAAATATCAGATTGAGAATTTTAAACCTGATGTGATTGTATCATTAGGACTACTTAATGCATATGCAGCATCAAAATTAGCTAAAAAATATAACATACCTCATGTATATTATTTGATTGATGTATTATATGCATTAATTCCTGAGAAAACCTTCCAATCCTTTGGTAAATATATTAATAAAAAGGCTATTAAAAATTCTACAAAGGTCATTACAATTAATCAGAAATTATCAGAACTAGCAGTTAAACTTGGAGCTTCAAAGGAAGAAACCATACTTATTGATGCAGGAATTGATTTTAATTCATATGATCCTAATCTAGATTCTAGTTCTATTAAACAGGAGTATAATATTAAAGATGATGATATTGTATTATTCTTTATGGGTTTTATATATGATTTTGCAGGTATGAAAGAGTTGGCTATTAAGTTAGCTCAAGAAAGAGATAATTATCCTCACTATAAATTACTTATTGTAGGAGATGGTGATGCATATGAAGATTTACTTCAAATCCAAAAGGATTATAATCTTCAAGACCAATTAATTTTAACTGGTAGACAATCATTTGAAAGAATTCCAGAATTTTTATCTTCTGCAAGTTTTTGTCTACTTCCTGCATATATAGATGAAGAGATTATGCAAGATATTGTACCAATTAAAATATATGAATATCTGGCTATGGAAAAAGTTGTTATTGCAAGTGAACTTCCAGGAATTTCAACAGAATTTGGATATAATCATGGTGTCGAATATGTTCATGAGGCAAGTGAAGTTTTAGCTAAAGCAGAATCTATAATTCAAAGTGGAAAATATGATGAAATAGCAAAAACAGGACGTGAATATGTAAAAGATAATGATTGGGAAGTTATCACAGATAAATTTGAAAAAGTTTTAGAAGATTTAATAAAATAATAAGTTATTAAATATTTTCTATAAAATATTTTTTACCTTAATATTTTATTCAAAATAATCTTTTTTTTATCTTATAATCTAATTAATCCTAAAGTATATAAAAGTGGAATTACTTAATTTATAATATTATTTTATAATATTTTTTATATTAATTATTAATTGTATAATATTTACATATAAATTATATAATTTTTATAAAATATTAAAATTTTAAAATTTTAAAATTTAAGAATTTTTTATTTAAACAATTTTTAATTACAGGTGATTAATTTTTGAAAAATTATTTATTTTTAATTCTTCTTTGCTTTTTACTATTATGTTCTATATCTGTAATATCAGCAGAGAATAAAGATGATACAATCATTACAGATTCATTAAATCATGATGTTAATAGTATTAATATTGAAACAAGATCTATGAAATCTGATAATTCAATAATCCAATCAAATGAAAATAATTCTAAAGATAGTAAAACAACTAATAATGAAAATCCTAATTTATCCAAAAATAAATATAAAATAAATGGTAATTCTTATAAAAAAACTATTTCAAATAAAAAATCAACTATATCTTCTAAGTGTAAAAGCACATCAGTAAATAAAAAATCTTCTACATATACTTTTAAAGATCTATATAAGTTAATAAATTCTGGAAATAAAACTTTAAAATTAACTAAAAATTGTATTTATAATCCAAAAACTGATTCAGATTTTAAAACTGGTGTACGTATAACTAAAAATATTATTATTGATGGTTGTGGCCATTATATTAGTGGACAAGGACTTGTTAAATGTATAAGAATATGTCCTAAGCTTAAGGTAACTATCAAAAATTTAAATATTTATAATGGTTATGCTAAAAGTGATGGAGCAGGTATTTTTTTAGGTGTAAAATCATCACTTATTTTAAAAAATTGTAAATTACGTAATCATAAAGTTTATAATGCTAATGGTGCAGCTGTATACTGTTATAAAGGGTCATCATTTAAAGCAGTTAATTGTTTTTTTAAAAATAATACTTCTATTCGTGTAAGTAAAAAGCCATGGGAAAAATTTAAAAGAGGTATGGGTAGTGTACTAAAATCAGCTATTGGTGCTGAAGTCCTTTTTTCACATTGTAATTTCACTAAAAATAAAGCATATATGAGTACAATATTAGTTGTTAGCTATTCTGAAGGTTCTAGAAAAACAAGTAATTTACATATTAATAAATGTATTTTCGCTAATAATACTTCAACTAAATGTGGAGTAATTTATAGTGATGAATTAGGTAAGGCATTTATTACAAATTCAGTTTTTAAAGAAAATTATAGTAAAAAACACTCAGGAGTTATAAGTTTAGATTCTTCTTTATATGCTCTGGTTCAAAATTGTCTATTTCAAAGTAATCAGGGATATAATGGAGGAGCTATTACTGTAAGGGTATTTGACCCTAAATATAAATCTCATGTTAAAATTTTAAAATGTAAATTTCTTGATAATTTAGCTAAAACAGATGGTGGCGCTATTTGCTCTGTTTATGGTATTGTAATGGTTAAAAATTGTTATTTTTCTAAAAACCATGCTAAAAGATATGGTGGAGCTATCTATGCAAGAGATACTAAAATATCCACATATTTTTCCGAATTACTGGAAAATAAAGCTAAATCAGGAGGTGCATGCTATTTGTTAAGTAAGAAACCTTATTTTTCAAGATGTGCCTTTTATAAAAACAGTGCCGGTGAAAAAACTAAAAATGTTTATTCTAAATATAAAGTCAAATATTATAAATGTAAGTTTTAGATAAACATTCATTTTTTCTTTTTTCTTTTTTTTAATTTAATTTTAATTAATCTTATTTTACTTTCCTTATTTTTATCAGTGAAAATAAAAAAATATTTTATTTATCTAGAATATATTATATTTAATAATATTTTGTGAGGATATTTAAATGAATACAACACATATTGATGGAGAAAATAAAGGATCTATTTTATTATTTGCATTAAGTACTTGCGGATGGTGTAAGAAAGTTAAAGATTTACTAGATGAATTAAATGTGGAATATGATTATGTTTATGCTGATTTAACTCAAGGGGAAGAAAGAGATATAATAGTTTCACAATTAAAAAATTATAATAGTAAAATCTCATTTCCAACATTAATTATTAATGAAACTAATGTTATAGTAGGTTATAATCCTGATGAGATTAAAGAATTATTGATTTAATGTTTAATTTAAGGAAGATAAAATGGGAAAACTATACGAAAATTTTAAAAAAGAAGCTGAAAGTACAGGATATTTTATTAATCCAGATATTGACTTTGTAGAATTTTTACTTTCAAATATTCAAACTAATATAGATAGATATGGATATGGGGCATGTCCATGCAGATTAGCTAGTGGCATAAAAGAAGAAGATTTAGATTTAATTTGTCCATGTGATTATAGGGATAAAGATTTAAATGATTATGGTACATGTTATTGTGCATTATATGTTAGTAAAGATATTTCCGATGGAAAAAAAGAAATAACTCCAATTCCAGACAGAAGATTAGATGAAATAAATATTCAAGATAATAAATCTTGTGAAAGCTCTTTAAGTGAATTAAAATATCCTGTTTACAGGTGTAAAATCTGCGGATATTTATGTGCACGGGAAAATCCTCCAGAGATTTGTCCTATATGTAAAGCAGAAAAAGATCGTTTTGAAAGATTTTTATAAATGGATTATTAATTTAATATTATATAAAAATTTTAAAATATATTGGTTATTATGATTCATTTAATAATTTTTAAAAAATATGTTAATTTTTATAAAACCTCTTATTTTTTATAAAAACAATGTTTTTTACAAAACCTTTATAAATGATACTAAATAAATTTTAATTATCGTTGGTTTATACCATTTTAATATAATTTTAATTATATGTTTAATATTTTTATTAATCAACGATTACTTTTTTTGGGATTTTATCCCTGGATGTGGCGTAAAGCTGAACAAAAAAAGGTGTTATTTATGATGTATAAATATATAAGAGATGCTTGGAAGAATCCAGATGAGTCTTATGTAAGAGAACTCATGTGGCAAAGAGCTCCTAAATGGAGAAGACAACCAGTTATAACTAGAATTGACAGGCCTACTAGATTAGACCGAGCACGATCTTTAGGTTATAAAGCTAAAAAAGGATATGTTGTAGTCAGAACCAGAGTAAGACGTGGTTCTAGAAGAAAATCTCGATTTACTTCAGGTCGTAAACCTTCTAAAATGGGAGTTAACAAAATTACAGCAGCAAAATCTATCCAAAGAATAGCTGAAGAACGTGTTTCTAAAAAATACCCTAATATGGAAGTATTAAACTCTTACTGGGTATGGGCTGATGGTAAATTCAAATACTATGAAGTTATTTTAGTAGACCCACAAAGTCCTTCAATTAAAAATGACCCTAAAATCAACTGGATTTGTAGTGGAAAACACAAAGACAGAGCTGGTAGAGGTTTAACTAGTGCTGGTAAAAAAGGTCGTGGACTTCGATTTAGAGGAAAAGGATCTGAACAAGCAAGAAGAAGATAATTCTTCTTTTATTTATTTTATAAAATTAGAATTTTTTTCTAATAAAATATTTATGTATAGAAATTTTATAATTAAATTTCTTTCATAAATTTATTTTTATATCTTTTTAACTATTTTTATTAAATATACAATACTTTTATTTTTATATTTTTACTTAGATTATATTTAAATTCTAATAATAAGTAAAAGCTTTATTATACAATTATAAAATTATTCAATTTTAATAATATTAATAATATAAATGCCAATGATTAATATGATTCATAATATTAAATATAGACTATTTGTTTATAATGATGAAGATGAAGATAAACTTCTTGAAGGATTAAATTATATTTTTCCAGATATCCTTCCCGAAAAAGAAGAAGCTCAAGGAATATTTGGAGAAGATGATGAAATTATTATTTATTCAGGTATAATAACTAAAAAAAGACATACAAAAGAATTCTTAAATAATTTATTAGAAAATTTATCAACTGATGACATAAAAAAATTATATAATGATTTAGATAAAAAAACCGATGAACAGTGTAACTTATTTTTACGATTATCTAAAGAAGCTATACAAGATGAAAAATTTATAATTCTTGATGGTGGAGACAGTATTCACTTAAAGATTAAAATTGCTGCTTTCCCTGCAAAAAAAGAAATTGCTATAAAAAATATGAAAGAATTCTTATATGACTATATTAATAATTAATTACTTTTGAATTATTTTTATAATACTTAAAATAAACTTATTATTAAAAAGTATATATTAAGTTATATACTATTTTTTATAGTATTTTATAATCAATTATTATTTACAAAATTTTTAATTAGATTTAAAAACCATTATATTCTATAAATTTATTTTATAATGATTCTAAAATTAAAGGTTATTATATGATATATTATGATTTAAATCTTAAGGGTTCAAATTATCAAAATGATTACAATTTAATTAAACAGGCTAATGAGTTTGGATGGAATTACCTTAATTTATTATATTCTCCTAATGATTATGTTAATGCCATTGAATATAAGGATAAATTAATTAATGATTTACAATCATTGGATTTAAAAAATACTACTGAAATTGGTATGGGAATTTATATTACAGATTCTAATCCTAATGAAATTAGAAAAATTGTTACTAAATATAGAAATAAAGTAGATTTTATTTCTGTTTTAGGTGGAAAAAATGAAGTAAATAGGTCTGTTTTAGAAAATCGTCAAATTGATGTTTTATCAAGACCTTATTATAGAAGAAAAGATTCAGGGATTAATCATGTTCTGGCTAAAGAAGCATTAAAAAATCAAGTTGCAATTGAATTATCCTTTAAGGATGTTTTAACTAATTTCTTATCTTACAGAGCAAAAATTTTATCACATTTCAGAGATATTATTTTACTTTACAGAAAATTTAAATTTCCCCTTATTATAAGCACATCAAGTGAAAATATTTTTGATATTAGATCTCCTAGAGACATAAGCTCTTTTTTTAAAATTTTAGGATTAACTGATACGGAATTAGAGGAATCTTTTAATACTACTCCTAAAAAAATCATAGAATTTAATAAACATAGGGATGAATATATTTTTGAAGGTGTTAAAATCGTAAAAAAAGGTAAAGGTGGTTTATAATGAAAATGAAAGTATTACCACCAACTCTTAGGAAAAATAATAGATATCTTACTTTAGATATTAAATCAAAAGAACCTTTTTCAAAGGATGATATAGTTTTAGTTGTATGGGATGCTTGTATAAGGTTATTCGGTGAAATGGAAACTAGTAATTTTAACCTTTGGGTTATGAGAACTTATCAATTAGATGATAGAGAAGATTGTTTCCATATGAAAACTATTTTAAGATGTCAAAGGTCTTTTGAAGATAAAGTTAGAAGTGCCCTTTGTTGTATAACAAAGTTTAACGGTAAACCAATAACGATTGCTACTATAGGTTTATCTGGAACTATATCTTCTTCAATAGATAATTTTATAAAAGAATAAGCTTTTTTATTTTATTATTTTTTTTCAATTTTTTTAAGAAAGATGCTAATATTTATATATTAAATTAATCTTATAACTATATAACAATAGTTATAATTATTATTAATTGTCTACAAAATAGTTAAATATAAAAAAAATAACTATTGATATATTGTATATTAAAATTTTTATAATTAAAAGAATATAAATTTTAAAAACTAAATTTTATTTTAAATAATTAAGGTGATTATTAATGAATAATAATAAAGATTACAAATTAGCAACATTAGGTGTAAGAGCAGGTCAAAATCCAGATCCTACTACTGGAGCTCAAGCAGTTCCGATATATCAGACTACTTCATATATATTTAAGGATTCTGATGAAGCAGCACGACGTTTTGCACTTGAAGAATTTGGACAAATTTATTCTAGATTAACAAACCCAACTAACGATGTTTTCGAAGCTAGAATTGCTGCTATTGAAGGAGGAAATTCAGGAATTTCAACAGCATCTGGTCTTGCTGCAATTTCATATGCAATTTTAAATATAACTGAACCTGGAGATAATATTGTCTCTGCAGATAACCTTTATGGAGGAACTTATCAGTTATTTAATTACACATTTAAAGATTTAGCAAGAGAAGTAAAATTTGTTAATTCTCAGGATGTAGAGGCCTTTGAGGATGCTATAGATGATAAAACAAAAGCTATTTATTTAGAATCTATTGGTAACCCAAAATTAGATGTACCAGATTTCGAAGCTATATCTAAAATTGCACATAGTCATGATATTCCTTTAATAGTAGATAATACGGTTGGTGTAGGATTAGTAAGACCATTAGAACATGGAGCTGATGTTATAGCAGCATCTGCTACAAAATATGTGGGAGGTCATGGTACTGCTGTTGGAGGATATATTGTAGATTCAGGTAAATTCAATTGGGGTAATGGTAAATTTAATAATTTTACAGAAGCTGACCCAAGTTATCATGGATTAGTATTTTGGGACAGTTTTGGTAATGTACCTGAACTTGGAAATATTGCATTTACAGTTAGAATTAGAGCTAGATTACTTAGAGATTTAGGAGCTGCACTTGCACCTGTTCATGGTTTTATTTTCTTACAAGGCCTTGAAAGTTTAGAAATTCGTGTAAAACAACATTCTGAAAATGCTCTTAAAATTGCTAAATTTTTAGAAAGTCATCCAAAAGTTAAATGGGTAAATTATCCTGGTTTAGAATCCCATCCATCTTATAAAAATAATAAAAAATATTTAAAAGAACATTTTGCTGGTCTTTTAGGTTTTGGTGTCGATGGTGGAGAGGATGCAGGTAGAAAAGTAATTGAAAATTTAGAATTGTTTTCTCATCTTGCAAATATTGGAGATGCAAAGAGTTTAGCAATTCACCCTGCAAGTACTACCCATCAACAATTAACCCCTGAGGAACAAGCTGCAACTGGAGTTACCCCTGACTTTATTAGACTTTCAATAGGTCTTGAAGATGCAGATGATTTAATTGATGATTTAAAACAAGCTTTAAATAAAATATAATACTAAAAAAATAAATTTCTATAAAATATTTAATAAATATGGAGAGTAATAATATGTATTTAGATAATTCAGCAACGACTCAAGTAAGTGAGGAAGTTTTAAATGAAATGAAACCATACTTTAGAAAGGAGTTTGGAAACCCATCTACACTTTATAGTATTGGTCGTTCATCTAAGAATGCTTTAGATCAATCTCGTCAAAAAGTGGCAGATGCTATTAATGCAAATCCCGATGAAATTATTTTTACAAGTGGTGGTTCTGAATCTGATAATTTGGCTATTAAAGGATTGGCCTTTAAATTACGTAAAAAAGGTAATCATATTATTACTTCTAATATTGAACATCCTGCTGTTAAAAATACTTTAAAATTTTTAGAAAATCTTGATTATAACGTAAGTTATTTACCTGTAGATGAAAATGGTATAATAAAAATAGAAGATTTAAAGAATGCTATTACTGATGATACAATTTTAATCACTATAATGCATGCAAATAATGAGATTGGTACAATACAGCCAATTGAAGAGATTGGAAAAATTGCCCGAGAGAATAATATTATTTTCCACACTGATGCAGTTCAATCTTTTGGTAAAATTGATGTTGATGTAGAAAAATTAAATGTTGATTTATTATCATTATCTTCACATAAAATTAATGGTCCTAAAGGTGTAGGTGCATTATATATTAAGAAAGGAATAAGACTTGAACCTCTTATTCATGGTGGAGGTCAGGAAAAAGGTATTAGGTCAGGTACTGAAAATGTTCCTGGAATAGTAGGATTTGCTAAAGCATGTGAAATTGTAAGTAAAAACTTGGATAAAAACTATAAAAAATTATCTTCTATTAGAGATGAATTAATAGATAAAGTTTTAAGTACTATTCCTGAATCTTATTTAAATGGTGATAGAAACAGAAGACTTCCGAATGTAGTCAACTTTAGATTTAAAGCAATTGAAGGAGAATCATTAATCTTACTTTTAGATGCTAAAGGTTATCAGGCTTCAACAGGTTCAGCATGTTCATCAAATACTTTGGAAGCATCACCTGTATTAACTGCTTTAGGTCTTGATCCTGTTGATGTTCATGGGTCTTTAAGAATTTCCCTTTCACCGGAAAGTGAAGAGTTTAATATTGATGAGTTTGTAGAAATTATTTCAGATGTAGTATCTAGATTAAGAGAAATGTCCCCTTTATGGAATGAAGATACTGATTATGAAGGTATAATGTGTAGTCAACATAGTGATGGATGTAGGAGATGTTAATATGGATTATTCAGAAAAGGTAATGGATCACTTTGCAAACCCACGTAACTGTAGGAAAATAGAGGATGCAGATGGTGTAGGTACAGTTGGTAACCCTACATGTGGAGACTTAATGACAATTTATATTAAAGTAGATGATGATAAGATTACTGATATTAGTTTTCAGACATTTGGTTGTGGTGCAGCTATTGCAACAAGTAGTATGATTACAGAAATAGCAGTTGGAAAAACAATAGATGAGGCTTTAAATATTACTCGTAATGATGTTGCAAATGAATTAGATGGTCTACCGCCTATTAAGATGCATTGTTCTAATCTTGCAGCAGATGGTCTTCGAGCTGCTATTGAAGATTATCAAAATAAGAATCATTAATATAATCTAATATTTTAAATTACTTTTTTTATTTTTTTATTCTTTTTTAAATATTTTATTTTAATTTAAAATATTAAATTCAATTTATTTATTTATTTTTTTAATTTAAACAAATTTTTATTTATTTTATTATTAGCATATTTATTTAATTATTTAAAACTTTAGATTAATTTTTATAATTTATTAATTAGTTTATATTTTAATTTAAAATTTAATAATAAAATTTTTTTATAGAATTTAATTTTTTATTTAAAAAAAATAGTTAAGTATATAAATTAAATTATTTAATATTAAATTGATAGCTAAATAAAATTATTATTCAAATCATGGAGATTTGATTTTTGTTTTTATAATTAATATAATTTTTCTAAAAATTTTTTTTTAAATAAATTTATATAAAAATTATTTTTTTGATAATAAAAGAGAGGTAAATTAATATGCAACCTTTACAAAATGCTGGTTATGATAGGGCAATTACTGTATTTAGCCCAGATGGAAGACTTTTCCAAGTTGAATATGCAAGAGAAGCTGTTAAAAGAGGTACTACTTCTTTAGGTATTAAATCAAAAGATGGTATCGTATTAGTTGTTGATAAAAGATCTACAAGTCGTTTAGTAGAACCTAAATCTATTGAAAAAATTTTCCAAATAGATGAACATATAGGTGCAGCTTCTTCAGGATTAGTAGCAGATGCTCGTGCTTTAGTTGACAGGGCTAGAGTAGAATCTCAAATTAATAAAATTACTTATTCCGAACCAATACAAGTAGAATCTTTAGTTAAAAAAATTTGTGATATGAAACAGATGTATACTCAAAATGGTGGAGTAAGACCTTTTGGTTCTGCACTTATTATTGCAGGAATTAATAAAGGAGAGGCTCATTTATTTGAAACTGACCCTAGTGGTGCTTTAATAGAATATAAAGCTACTGCTATTGGTGCTGGAAGAAATGAAGCTATGGAAGTATTTGAAGAAAAATATGATGATGATTTATCCTTAGATGATGCTATTGATTTAGCTTTAGATGCAGTTTTTGAAGCAACTGAAGGTAAAACATCAAAAGATAGTGTAGAAATTGCAGTCATAGAAAAATCAACTGGTCAATATAAAAAACTTACAGATGATGAAGTAAATACTTTTGTTGAATCTCTTTTAAAACGTAATAAAGATAAAGAAAATGAAGATGAAGATTCAGATGATGAATCTGACAAAAAAGAATAATAATACTTTACTTGGAGTCTTAATATGGTAAATGTTGATGAGGCAATTATTGCTAAATTAGAGTCACATGGAGAACATTTTGAAATATTAGTAGATTCAGATTTAGCTGCTGAATATCGAAATCCGGATGGTAAGGATGTGGACATTGAAGATATTTTAGCAGTAGATGAAATATTTAAAGATTCTAAAAAAGGAGATAAAGCTTCAGATGAAGCTAAAGAAAAAGTTTTTAAAACTACTGATTCATTAGATTGTGCAAAGCAGATTCTTGAAAAAGGCCATATACAACTTACTGCAAAACAAAAAAAGCAAATGCAGGAAGATAAACATAAATTAATTATTAATAAAATTGCTAGAGAGTCAATTAATCCTCAAACAGGATTTCCTCATCCTCCACTTAGAATTGAAAATGCTTTGGAGGAAGCTAAATTTAAAGTTGATCCATTTACATCTGTAGACCAACAGGTACAATTAGCTCTTAAAGCTATTAGGCCACTAATACCAATAAAATTTGAAAAAGTTAAAATGGCTGTTAGATTACCTGGAACAGTAGCAGGCCAGTCATATTCTGCTATTAGGCCTTTTGGTGAAATATTACAAGAAGAATGGCAACAAGATGGTTCCTGGATAGGTATTGTAGAGATACCTGGAGGTCTTCAAGAACAATTCACTGATAAAATGGCTGAAATATCTAATGGTGAAGGTGAAACTAAATTAATTAAATAACAAAAATTATAATTATTTAATTATACGGTGTGTATAAGATGATTTATGTAGAAAATAAAGATTTGGTTATTCCTGGAGAGGTCCTTGCAGAAGATGACTTCTATTCAGGAAGGGGAACCTTTAAAGAGGATGGTAAAATCTGCTCCTCTTTAATAGGTTTGGTCTCCTTAAGGAATAAAAAAATTAATGTTATTCCTTTAAAAAGTAAATATGTTCCAAAGAAAGGGGATGTAGTAATTGGTAAAATTAATGATGTTAGATTTTCTATGTGGGGGGTTGATATTAATTCACCATATGAAGGTATAATACCAGCATCTGAAGTCTTTGGAAGAGATAAAAAAACTTTAAATAAAGTTTTTGATGTAGGGGATGTTTTATTTTTAAGAGTAGTTGATGTTGATGAAGTTAAAAAAGCTAAACTAGGACTTAAAGGTCGCGGAATGGGTAAATTTAAAGGAGGAATAATTGTAGAAATTGCTCCAACTAAAGTACCTAGACTAATAGGTAAAAAAGGTTCCATGATTAATATGATTAAAGATAAAACTGGATGTAAAATTGTAGTTGGTCAAAATGGTCTTGTTTGGATTAGAGGAGATTCTGAAATGGAAAGAATCACTAGGGATATTATCAGTGTTATCGAACAAGAAGCTCATACATCTGGTTTAACTGATAGGATTCGTGAAAAATTATATCTTGATATAACTGGTGAGATTCCTAATGAATTTGATGATATTGATGATGATTATGTTGAAAGTCCCACATTTGACTTTGAAGATTTTGAGAATAATCCAAAAGTAGATGATGAACCAATTACTGAGCCTTTACCAAATGAAGGTTTTAAAAGAAATAAACGTTCAAACAAGCGGTTTAATAACAATAAAAAATTCCATAAAAAATCTCGTTCTCCTAGAAAGTATGAATTAGAAAAACCTCAACTTCAAAATTTCAAAGATGAATTAGAACAAGAGGAGTTAGAAGCTAAAAGAAATGAAGATTTTATGGATAATATAGATAATATAGAAAAAGAGAAAAATAACGTTAAAAAACCTTTTGAAACGGGTAAAAATAAATCTGGTTTTTCTATTTTTAGAGATGATTAAAAATATAAATTAAAATGATTTAATTAAAAATATTTTTGTTTAGGTGATTTTTATTAGCGAAGAAAGAAAAATTAGGGAAGATGGTAGAAAATATAATGAACTTCGCCCTATTAAAATTGAAGCAGGAGTATTAGAAAGAGCTGATGGATCTGCTTATGTTGAAGTCGGTGGAAATAAAATTTTTGCTTGTGTTTATGGCCCTAAAGAAACTTATAAAAGAAGATTATTACGTCCTGATAAAGGAGTAATAAGTGTAAGATATAGTATGGCTCCATTTTCAGTAGACTCAAGGAAAAAACCTGGTCCGGATAGAAGATCAAATGAAATTTCAAAAATAACTGAAGATGCTCTTCGTCCAGCATTATTATTAGAAGGATTCCCAAGATCTATGGTTGAAGTTTATATTGAAGTAATATCAGCTGAAGGTGGAACCCGTTGTGCTGGTGTTACTGCAGCTGCTGTAGCACTTGCTGATGCAGGTATACCAATGAAAGATATACCAGCAGGTTGTGCAGCAGGTAAAATGAATGATGAAGTAGTCTTAGATTTATCTGAAATTGAAGATAAAAATGGTCAAGCTGATGTTCCACTAGTAATTATGCCAAGAACAGGTGAAATTACTCTCTTACAGGCAGACGGTAATTTATCTCAGGAAGAATTTGAAGAAGCTATTAATTTAGCTATAGATGGTTGTATGCAAGTTAGTGAATTACAAAAAGAAGCTCTTAAAGCTCGTTATGTTCTAGAGTAGAGGGATATTATGGATGTAACACCTGAAATTATTAGAGATAATTTAACAAATCTAGTTAATAATAATCAAAGAGTAGATGGAAGAGAACTTGATGAATATAGGGATATTAGTATTGAAACTGGAGTAATTCCAAAAGCTGAAGGTTCAGCTTTATGTACTCTTGGAGGTACTAAAGTTATTGTAGGAATTAAACCTTCCGTTGGTTCTCCATTTGAAGATACACCAGATGTTGGTGTATTAATGACAAACTGTGAATTAGTTCCTATGGCAGACCCTAGTTTTGAATCTGGTCCTCCTTCTCCAGAATCTATTGAACTTGCACGTGTAGTAGATCGTGGAATACGTGAAAGTGAAATGGTTAATTTAAAAGAATTATGTATTGAAGAAGGTAAACATGTATGGATGCTTTTTATTGATATTCATGTAATAGATAATTGTGGTAATTTATTTGATTGCGCTAGTTTAGCAGCTAATGCAGCATTAAAAACATGTAAATTGAAAAAAGCTACCATTGTAGATGATGAAGTTGTATATGTTGAAGATGAAACTTTGGATGTCCCTTTAAATCATAATGTAGCTTTATCTACATTTGTTAAAATTGGTGATAAAATGATTCTTGATCCTTCATTAGAAGAAGAAAGTGTTTTATCAGCAAGATTATCTATTGGTATTACTGAAGAAGGTAGTATTTGCTCTATGCAAAAAGGTGGTGAAGAATCTATTAGTAAAGAAGATTTGTTCTTTGCTGTAAACACTGCTTTAAATAAAAATGAAGAGATATTAGCTAATTTAAATACAGAATAATTTACAATTAGCTTATTTTTTATTTTTTTATAATCTTTAGTTAGATTATTAATAGATTTTTTTAATTTTCTTATACTAATATTCAGCTATATTTTTTATAGACTATTTCTATTTTTTATATACTAAAATAAATTAAATTAATATAATATATATTATTTAATTTCCACTTTTTTCAAGTAAAAAAACATTAACTTTAAATACTGTTAAATCTTAAATTATTATATTAGATAATGTTATGTTTTAATTACTAACTCATAAATTATAATTTTAATTAGCAATTCTTCTTTTATTAATTAAAAGAAGTTTTTTATACTAAGATTAATCAATTAATTTTATAATATTTTGATTATTTTAATAGTTTTCTTATTCCAAATAGGGATTAAGATTTTTAACATAATAATAATTATTAGGAGATTTTATAATGGCTAGAACAAAAAAAGTAGGTATCACTGGAAGATTTGGAGCTAGATACGGAAGAAAAGCAAAGAGATCTGTTAAAATTATTGAAGAAAATAAAAATAAAAAACATATTTGTCCTCAATGTGACAGACCTGGAGTTAAAAGAATTGCTGCAGGTATTTGGAAATGTAAAAAATGTGGAAACACTTTTACTGGTGGAGCTTACATTCCAGAAACTCCTATGGCAAAAACTGCTAAACGTAATGTCAAATACGGGGGAAATTAATTGTATAGATGTCCTAATTGTGGTGAAGAAATAGAGCACCAAAGTTATGAAGAAAATAAATGTCCTAAATGTAGATATAGGATTTTATTTAAAAAAACCCCTACTGTTAAAAGAACAGTTAAAGCTAGATAATTATCTAATTATCTCTTTTTTTTTATAATTTATTTTTTTATTTTTTTAAATTCTCATTTTAAAACTGTGATTTAAATAATATATAATCATTGTGATTACTATGCTTATTTCAACATCACGTAAACCTTCTCAAAATACTCGAAAGTTTTGTAAAAACCTTAAGCATGCAACGGGTTCTGAATATGTTAACCGTGGAAAAAGCAGTATTAGAGATATACTTTTAAAATCTGCAGTTTCAGGTAATGATTCAACAGCTTTAGTATATGAGATTAAAGGTAATCCAAGTAAAATCACTTTTTACTCAAGGGCAAAAGAAGTTTTATCAATTCTTGTAACAGTTAAAACTCAAAATACTCGCCTTCATATTAATCCAGATAATCTTACTGTAAAATGTGATGTTCCCCGGTTATCTATATTAGCTGAGTTATTAGGTGCTGATTTAGAAGATAATCCTAAGGATAATTATTTATATATTCATGAGTACACTGATCAAGACGAAGATGAATATATAGAAAAAGATTATGTAGACTACAAAATTGCAATTATTGATTTTTACAATAAAAAGGGTGAAAAATTAGATTTACAAATTGCAGTTAGGAAAATTTTAGATATTTAAGTTATTAAATAATTTAATAAATTATTTTTTTTTATTATTATTTAATTTTAACAATTTTTTTTTATAATTTTATTGTTGGTTTTATGGTAAATGAGGATAAAATTCTAGATAGTGTAGAACATAATATTAAAATTCATTTTGAAGATTCAAATCAAGCAAAAATTATTTATGATTCAGTTTTACTTGAATTTGAAACATCTCCAGATTATAGATCCACAATGGATTTAAAATTAGATAAGAATATTATTATAATTTATATTAAAGCTAGTGATGCTACAAGTTATAGAGCTTCTATAAATTCATCTATTAAATGGATTAAATTAGCCTTAGAAGTTAATAATTTAGTTTAAGCATACTAATATTCTTATATAATTAAGTATAATTAAAAGATATTTTTAAAATATTTATATATTTTTAATATTAAGTTATTTTTATAATATTAAGTTAAATTTATAATAGATTAATAATAAATAATAATCATTAATTTAATATTCTAATTAAAATTTTTAAATTTAGGTGATATGATGGATATTCCACAAAATGTTCAAGAACAATTAAATCAATTTCAAAATTTACAACAACAAGCTCAAGCTGTAGCTGTACAAAAACAAAATCTTGATATTCAAATTAATGAAACTGAAAGAGCTATAGCTGAATTGGAAAAAACAGATTCTGATAGAGAAGTTTATAAATCTGCTGGAAATTTACTTATTAAAGTTGATCGTGATGAAGTTTTTGAAGAAACTAAAGAAAACTTAGAATCCCTTCAATTAAGACAAAAAACCATGGAACGTCAAGAAGAAAGAGTAATGAAAAAACTTGAAGAGATGCAATCATCTATTCAAAATGCTATGAATGGTTTAGGAATGAGTTAATCTTTTAGATTAACTTAAAAATATTTTTTTTTCAACAATTTTATTTTTAGTGACTTTATGAGTAAACTTAAAAAATTATCACAAGAAGATTTAGATGATATAACTGACTTTTTTTCTAATATTGTAGATAGTAAATTATCTAATTATGTAACTAGTAAAGAAATTATTAATCAGAATATAATAACAGATATTGAGTATGAAAATGGTCAATTAGATGTAGATTTAGATATTGATGTAGATGTTGATGCTTTATCTAACCTTTCATGGGATGATATTCAAACTATTATTGATGAATCATATGAAGAATTAGATGTTTATATAGATGATAATTATAGAGAATAATCATTTTTTTTATATTTTTTTAATTTTTAATTTTTTTAAATTATAATTGATTTTTTTTATTTATTTTTTCTTTATAGATTTCTTTAATTATCTCTTAATATATTTATTTTATTTATTTTTATAAAATCTAAAATAATTAATATTAATTTAATATATATTACAATAATAATATGTTATTTATATTTTCTTTTATAGATTTGACTTAAAACTTTATTAGCATATAGATATATTTAATTTTAAGATTTTTAACAATTGAAAATTTCAGATTTCATTTTTTTATTTTTCAAGTAAACTTTAATTTAATTCAAGTAACATTTATATATGATGAAGTCATAATTATTTGTAAGGGTCCAACCTTAGTTTTTATAATTATTGTTAAAGGGTAAATATTTAAGGGTTTTATTTCCCTTTATAACAGTACTTTTTTTATGATTTTCTTTTTTAATATTAAGTTTTATTATAAGTTTTTATACTAATTTTCCAAACTTTTGTTTTTAAAAGACAGATTTATTTCTTATTACTTATTTAAATAAATATTTTATTAACTTTGATAATTTTTATTATGATTTTTAATATTTATGCTTATTAGAGAAAAATATTAAATCTAGTTTAACTAAATATTTATTTAAAATTTATAATGTGATTTGATGATAAAGATAATACCCGTATTAGATTTAATAAATAATCAGGCAGTAAGTGGTAAAAGTGGAAACAGGTCTACTTACACTCCTTTAGATACTATATATGCTCCTAGTTCAGATCCTGTTCAAATTGCTAATGGCCTTAAAATTAATGGTGCATCAGAGATTTATATAGCTGATTTAGATTTAATAGAAAAACAGGGACATAATATTCACACTGTTAAAACTGTTAATAATATATTACCTGTAATGTTAGATGCAGGTATAAAAGATTTTGATTCATTTAAATTTTATCTTGATTTTGCTTATAAGCTAATAGTAGCAACTGAAACTATAAATTCTGTTAATGAAATAA
Organism: uncultured Methanobrevibacter sp.; assembly: GCA_900314605.1. Taxonomy (GTDB): domain Archaea; phylum Methanobacteriota; class Methanobacteria; order Methanobacteriales; family Methanobacteriaceae; genus Methanarmilla. The sequence continues at coordinate 25,232 of OMVX01000004.1, forward strand.
AAAAAATTTTTAATACATTTCCAAAAGAACGTATCGTTGTAAGTGTAGATATTAAAGAGGGGGAACTGTATTCTACAAATTTAGACTTAAATATTCTTGAGTTTAAAGAGGTTTTAAAACAAATTAATCCTAATGAAATAATATTATTAAACATCTCTGATGTTGGAACAAATAAAGATTTTGATAATAGTTTTATAAAATATTTTGAAGATTTTAAAGATAAACTTATAATTGCTGGTGGCATTAAAAATGAGGATTTAACTTATATTGAATCTCTTGGTATTAATAAGGCTTTAGTTGGCACATCACTACATAAAGGTTTAATTAACTTAAAATATTAATAACTATTACATCATTTTATATTATAGAAAAATTTTATATACTTTATTTAATTATATATTATAAATAGAAATAAATTATTTTCAATTAAACGTTATATTTAAGCTAATTAATAAAGGGATTTTTTATGGCACTTAGTGGATCATTAATATTTTCACATATTTTACCAGTAGTATTTGCATTTTTCGGAATTTTATTTTTAATATCAGGAATTATGGATAACAATAAAACTAAATCTATTTTAGGAGCTTTTTTGTTTATATTTGCAGCGGTTAGTCCGTTTATATTTTTAAGAGTTTTTCTTTTATAAAATTAAAGATTAATATAAGTTAATATAAGTATCTTTAATTTTTATTTTTCAAGTTAATTTTAATAAAATACATTATCACTCTTAATTTTGCTGATTTTATTTCTTTATATTTTTTATTTTATGATAGTATGTTGAATTTTCTTATTATAGGTCCTATCACTAAAGATATTAATAGTTTTGCTAATCAGGTATATACAAATATAGGTGGATCTGTATATTATGAAGCATTTGTTTTTGAAAATTTAAATGTTAATTATACTGTATTAACTACTCTAAAAAAAGATGATTTTAATCTTTTAAATAAATTTCCTGATAAATCTAAAATTTCTATAGTATTTAAAGATGAAACCTTAGTGTTTAAAAATATTTATATAACTGATTCTAATAGAACACAAAAATCTAATTTTTCAAATATTCCTATAACTAAGGAAGATTTTATAAAAACTAAAATTAATCTTAAGGATTATGATGCTATTTTAATTAATCCTTTAGTAAATTCAGATTTGGATTTAAATTTATTAAAATATTTATCAAAATATCAAATTCCTATATTGTTATCTCTTCAAGGAATTTTAAAATACCCTTCATATAATGATAGTATTGAATATAATGTGCCATTAATTTTTAATGAAATTTTAAAATATGTTGATTATATATTTTGTGATGATTTTGAATTTAATTTCATATATCCTAACATGTCTCAAGATGATATTTTTACAATTTTTAAAAGTACAAATATTTCTGAAATAATAATTACAAAAAATAAGAAAGGTTCATTTGTTTTAGATACTATAAAAAATAAGTCTTATAATATTAATCCTATTAAACCAAAGAAAATAATATCTCCAACTGGTGCAGGGGATACCTATATGGCAGCATATGCTTATAAACGTTTTAATAACTGTACCATTGAAGAAAGTGGTAATTTTGCATCAAAAATTGCAAGTTTAAAATTAGAAAAGACAGGTCCATTTAATATATCATTAGGAAAATTTTAGTATTTTATTAAGAATATTAATTTTCAACTATTTTTTGTAAAAATTTCAGGCACTTTCAAAAACTTATGTGATTTTAATTTTTACAAGTTGCACAACCCAAAAATTATCCATCGATTTATGATTTATTTTTAATTTAAAAATTTATAACTTAATATATTAAGTTGAAATTATATATTAATTGTGTATAAAATAAAAGCTTTATATTTATGTTTTAACTTTTTAAACCTTAATTTTTCTAAGGTAAAAAAATGGAAATAAAAGTTATCACACAAGTTTTTGAAAGTGCCAAATTTCATAATAGAAATATTTTTTAATAAAAAGATTTAATATTAAATTATGGTTGATTCAATAAGTGATAAATCCAAAAACTATCATAAAAAAGCAAGTACTAATATATCAATTACACTTTTGTTAACTTTTTTATTTAATATTATTGTGATATGTGGAGGATTATATACTAATAGTGTTGCTATTTTATCAGATTCTATTCATGAAGTAGCAGATACATTATGTATTTTTATTTCATGGGTACTTGAAAAAGCTTCACTGAAAAATCCAGATGATAAATATACTTATGGTTATCAAAGATTATCTTTATTAAGTGCTCTTATCACCTCATTTTTTGTTATTGGCGCATCTATATTTGTTCTATATGAGTCTTTTACTAGAATATTTTATATTATTAAACCAGATGCAAAAGGTATGTTTATCTTTGGAATTATAGGTATTATTTTTAAGGGATATTCATTTTATAAGGTTTATAATGGTCAAACATATAATGAAAAAGCTATTAGTTTACATCTATTAGGAGACCTATTAGAATGGGTAGCTATTTTAATTTTAAGTATTATTTTAATGTTTTCCGATTTAGTTATATTAGACCCAATTATTTCTTTAATTATAGCAATTTGGTTAATATATTCTTTAGGTAAAACATCTATAGAATCTATTAGGATTTTCCTACAAAAAGTTCCAGATCAATATAATCTTAAAGAGATAAAAGAAAAGATTTTAAAAATAGATAATGTTTGTGAAATTATCAATATTCATCTATGGAGTTTAGATGGAATTGCTTTAATTTTAACATGTAAATTAAAGGTTAAAACGACTAATAAAGATGATTTAATTCAAATAAGAAATGATATTTCTAAAATTTCTAAAGAATATGATGTTATTGAAGAAACTGTAGAATTTATATTTAATTAATATATAATTTCATTTTACCTTTTTTTATAAAAAAAATTATATATAATATTTTATATATTATCTAATTGTATAATGATTTGGAAATTATAATACTTTTTATTAATTAATTAAAATTGAGGATATATTATGGACTCTAAATTTAAAGCCAATCTTATGATTTTTTTAACTATTGCAGTTTTAGCTATAGGTATAGCATTTATCTGCCAATCTATGACTGGTTCTTTTATGAATCCATATTTAAGTAAATTTATTCCTCAAAAAACTGATAAATTAGGTATTATTGCAGATGGAGATTTTTCTCCAGAACAGATTAAAACAGTTCAAATTAATGTTGTAAAACCTAAAATTGAAAATAATACTACAGTTGAAAATACTACATATAATCCTGATGATTATCCTGATTATGATCCAAATTCTTCTCAGCCAGATAATCCTAACGATTTATATAATGATTTAATAGAGAATTACTATTTTTAATTTCTGAATCTATTAATTTTTTATTTATTAAAATTTATGATTATTATGTTTACTACTATTGTTAGTCCATTGTTTGCAGATTTAGATATTTTAGGCCATATTAATAATAATGTATTAGGATCATGGTTTGAACTTGGAAGAAATGATATTTTTAAAATTTTTACTCCCGATTTAAACGCTAATTTTGAAAATTGGAAACTTATCATGTTAAAAACAGAGTATGAATTTTTAAATCAAATGTTTTTTGGCACAGATGTAGAAATACGTACATATGTTTTTAGAATTGGTAATAAATCTTTTACTACCTACCATGAGGCATGGCAGAATAATATATTATGTGCTAAAGGTAAGGCTACAATGGTCCATTATGATTTTATAAAACAAGAATCTATGACTATCCCAGATAATATACGAAAAGAATTAGAACAACATCTTATAGACTGACAAATATCTAATCTTTTTGAATATTTTAAATATTTTTTTATAATTTATTTTATAATAAGATAGATTTTTATTAATTTATTTAGTTTATATTTTATTTAATGATTATTTTATAATTTTTATGAAAATTTCGGCGAAAGGTTTATATATTATAAAAACAATTTTTATATATCGGAATATGGTTTCCGACTTCCGACTATAATTTCAATATAAAATTTTAGTTTAGAAAAGTATTAATATAGATTTTAGTTTAAATCTCTTCCTTAATATAATAGTTAATCATTAAATCCTTTAATAAATTTATTAGATACTTAAAGTTTTCAATAACTAAAATTTTATAACAGTCGGATTTTTAATATAATTTTAAATAATAGAGTCAGGTATTATGGTTGTTTTAAGTCCAGGTGATACAGCATGGGTATTATGTGCTACTGTTTTAGTACTTTTAATGAGTATACCCGGTATCGCTTTTTATTATTCTGGTTTAACAAAAAGTAAAAACGTTTTAAATACAATATATTTAGCATTTATAGCATTTGCTATTGGAAGTTTAATATGGGTAACTTATGGTTATTCATTTGTTTTTGGACAAAGTATTAGTGGAATTATAGCTTATCCAACTCATTTACTATTAACAGGTATTGGAATTAACAGTTTATCTGGAACTATTCCAGAATATTTATTTATAATTTTCCAATTAACCTTTTGTGGTTTAACTGGTGCACTTATTTCAGGTGCTGTTGTTGGAAGAATGAAAACATCAGCATGGGTAGTTTTTATAATTATATGGACTACCTTAGTATACATCCCTATTGCTCATTGGGTATGGGGTGGAGGTTGGTTAATGAATATGGGTGCACTAGATTTTGCAGGTGGTGCCGTTGTACATATGAACTCAGGTGCTTCCGCTCTTGCATTAGTATTGGTTTTAGGTACTCGTAAAGATACAGCTCTTAGACCTCACCATTTAGGATACTCTGTACTTGGAGTAGGATTTTTATGGTTCGGATGGTTAGGTTTTAATGGAGGTTCTGCTCTTGCAGCAAATGGTCTTGCAGCATCAGCAATTCTTGTAACTAATATTGCTGCTGTATCAGCATTAATTACATGGGTAATTCTTGATAAAATTAAAGGAGGTAAACCTACTGTATTAGGAGCTATATCTGGTGGTGTAGCAGGTTTAGTTGCTATTACTCCCGCTGCAGGATATGTTGATACTCCAGCTGCTATTGCTATAGGATTTTCAACAGCATTAGTATCCTACTTTGCAATTTATTATCTTAAACCTAAACTAGGATATGATGATGCATTAGATGTATTTGGAATACATGGATTATCAGGTTTATGGGGTGCTATTGCAACAGGTATATTTGCAACACCTGCAATTAATGGAGTAGCAGGATTATTATATGGTAATCCTAATCAATTAACTATACAAATAATTGCATCTATTGCAACTATGGTTTATGCATTTGTTGTTAGCTATATAATCGCAAGATTAATTAAAGCTACAATGGGTATGAAAGTTGATGAAAAAACAGAAGTTAAAGGATTAGATACTCAACTACATGAAGAATCAGGTTATAGGATTTAATACCTTTAGAGTTTAACTATAATTAAAAATAATTAATAGATTAATAGATAGATATTATATTAAGTTTTTTTGAGGTAAAAAAATGAAAAGAATAATTGCTATTATTAGATCTGAAAAATATGAGGATGTCAAAAAAAATTTAGAATCTACAGGATGTAAAGGTATGACTATAACAGAAGTAAAGGGAAGAGGAAGTCAATTAGGTGTAAAAGAATCTTATAGAGGTTCAAGCTATTGTGTAGATCTTATTCCTAAAACACGTGTAGAGTTAGTTGTATTAGATAATCAGGTAGAAAATGTTATTGAAGCTATCTGTGAAGGAGGAAGAACTGGAGAAATAGGTGATGGTAAAATATTTGTATCTTCAGTAGATGAAGTGGTAAGAATTAGAACCGGAGAAAGAGGTGAAGATGCAATTTAATATATAATTTTCTTAAAATTTATTATATTATTATTTTTTTTCTTTTTTTTTTAAAATTGAAAACTTTTTTTATTTTATTTGAATTTATTTTATTTTTTTCATTTTTTTTAATATGTCATAAAGCTTTATTTAAGATTTAAAAATTGTATCTAATTATCTAATTATCTAATTCTAAATTATCGTCCATTAGATTCATATTTAATAACATTTTCATAGTTTCAATATCTAATTGTCCTGGTGCTGTTACATCTCTTCCAACAGCAAAAGTTATAGGAGACTTAAATTTTGATGCCATAACTCTTGTATATGATCCTAGTTCTCCCATTGAAATAGCAATAGTATCATTACATCTTGATAATACTGCAAGTACAACAAGTGTATCTTCTAATTTATTAGGAGTTACTGCAACTTTAGCAATATTGCCTAAAGATTTCTCCTTATTAACTATATATATTAAATCACTAAGTTCTGGTGTTTTTTCAAAATCATGATAGGATATAATTGTTTTAACGCCAGTAGATTTTATTTTTTCAATATATTCATCATTGGTTTGAAGTTCAATATCAACATATTCAACATATGGTGCACAGGCAAGTAAAAGTTCTACACGTTCATGTTCACTACCCTTAAATGAACCTCCTTCTTCTTTAATTCTACATGTAGCAATAAGGGGAAAATCTATTTCTTTAATAATTTCTATAAGAGTATTTTTATTAGGATTTTCCATTGCATCTATTCTAAATTCTAGAATATCAGCACCTTTACGTATACAGTCTTTAGCTATTTCTATTACAGAATCTTTATCTTTTTGAGCAATAGGTATTGCAATTTTTGTTTGTGAATACATTTTAAATCATATATATTTTTTGTTTAATTTTTTATTTTTCATTAATTTTATTCAAGTGGAATCTAACTATATTATAATTATTATTTTATTTTTTATTAATAATATATTTTATATAAAAATTAGATTTTTAAATTTTAAATAAGATTAATAATTTAATAAAATAATATTATTTTTCCAATAGCTTTTATTAAATTTTATAGAGAAAATCATTTATATTAAAAATTATTAATTTATATTAATTATCATAAATATTCTTAAATTAAATATTTTATTTGTAACTACCAATTATTATTTTTAAAATTAATTTATCAAATAGATTAAAAGGTGTCTTTAATGAAACTTACCGTTTTTGGTGCAGATATTTCTTCAAATGATGTTTCCTGCAGTCAATCTTTAATTAATAATATTAAAAAAGATATTCCTAAACTTGAAAAATTAGGAGCATATAAAGCTGCATTAACAAATGTTACAGGAGATGATTTAGTTATATCTGCTTATGTTGAAAATGATTTATTGGAAGATATTAACAGAGAAATTATTCAAATAATGAAAGATAATGCTGAAAATTTAGGAGACCTTGAAGGTATTTCAGAAGATCCGGAAAATGCTGGTGAAGGTGTTTCATATGCTCTTGCAGAAGTAAATAGTGATGTATATCCGGATAGTGTAATTTTACATTTTGATACTTATGGAGGTGAACCATTTGTAGAAGACGTTGCAAATGCAGCAATTTCTGCAGCTAGCTCAATGGATGGGGTTTATGATATATGTTCTCCTGTAACAGGTAAAATACGTGAAATCCCGGGAGTTGGTTATGTTTCTAATGAAACAGATGACCCTGTTATTTGCGCTACAATAGATGGTCTTGAATCTGTAGGAACAGTTTCATTTGCAATGATTGGTGCAGCACTTGCATCTAAAAATACTTATCTGGTTAAAAGCCAAACCTCATGTGATGTCATTCCCGGTAGTGTTATTGTTTCAGCTAGTGCATTTATGAATGGAAATGTATTGGATTTAGCGGTTCCTTTTGAAAATAAAACACGTATTTTAAGATAATATTGACTAATTATTATTTAAGAGTTCATTAACTCTTTTTCTTTTTATAAACATAATCATAAGATAATATATAAAAAAAATCTATTTATTGGAATCTAATTTTTTTCCAATTTTATAATATTTAAATTCACTTTTATATTTTTATTATGCTTTTATTATTAATTTATTTAAAATTCAGTTAATATGAGTTGGAGTATCATTTTATTTTTATAGTTATTGTATTTTTATGATTTTTTTAATTTTAATTCGCATTTTTTTAATATTTATAAAATTTTCATAAATAATAAATTTAGAAACTTTTATTTAATAATATATTCAATATGTAATTATTAGATATTATTAATATTTTATAATAATCTTTAAAATTTGATTTTTAAATAAGGATTTTATTAATAAAGATAAATTATTTAGATATAACTTAAAATAATCTTAAATGTGTGATAATATGATATTATTAGATAAAAATACCAAGGCGTTAGTACAAGGAATTACTGGTAAGCAAGGATCATTCCATACTAAACAAATGCTTGATTACAATACAAATATTGTTGCTGGAGTTACTCCAGGTAAAGGTGGTCAAGAGTTTGAAGGAGTACCAATTTTTAACTCTATTGAAGAAGCAAAAGAAAATGAGAATATTAATTCTTCAATAATCTTTGTACCAGCACCATTTGCAAAAGATGCAGCTTTTGAATCTATTAAACATTTTGATTTAGTAGTCTTAATTACAGAACATATTCCAGTTCATGATACTATGGAACTAGTGGAATATGCTAAAAGAAAAAATACTACAGTTATCGGACCTAATACTCCAGGGATTATTACACCAGGGGTAGGTAAATTAGGTATTATGCCTACTCATATTTTTAAAGAAGGTAATGTTGGTTTAATCTCTCGTAGTGGAACATTAACCTATGAGGTTGCAAGTCAACTTTCAAGAGCAGATTTAGGTCAAAGTACCTGTGTAGGTATTGGTGGAGACCCAGTTATAGGTACAAATTATATTAATTTATTAGAAAGATATGAAGAAGATGATGATACTGATGCAGTTGTTTTAATTGGTGAGATAGGAGGTAATGCTGAAGAAAAAGCGGCTGAATTTATTAAAGATAATATGTCTAAACCTGTAGTTTCATATATTGCAGGTCGTACAGCACCTCCTGGAAAAAGAATGGGACATGCAGGGGCAATTATAGATGGTGCAAATGGAACTGCTAAAACCAAAATTGAAGTTTTTGAAAAATCTGGAGTTCATGTAGCTAAAAAACCTTCTGAACTAGTTGATTTGCTAAAAAATCATGGTATTAAATAATTATCAGTGTGTGATTTTATGGATAAATCTGAAATAATTAATAAATTACTTAATGGTGAGATTAAATTATATCAAATAGAACAGTTTACTGATACTATAGATGAAGCTATTACCGTAAGACGAGAATTTATAGAAAAATATTCAGATACTAGTTTAGAAAATATTTCTCATTATACTCTTGATATGGATAATGCATTTAAGAAAAATATTGAAAATCCTATTGGTGCAGTTCAAATTCCTATAGGTGTTGCAGGGCCTTTAGATATTAATGGTGAGGAAGATAAAAAAGAGTACTATGTTCCTCTTGCAACCTCAGAAGGTGCACTTCTTGCATCTGTAAATAGAGGATGCTCAGCTATTAAAGCTTCAGGTGGAGTAAATGCTAGAGTAATTGATGATAAAATGACAAGGGCTCCTGTTATAAAAGCAAATTCTTCTATTGAAGCCTTAAAAGTTAAACAATGGTTTGAAGATAATTTTTCCAACTTAAAATCAATTGCAGAATCCACAACTTCTCATGGCAAATTAATTAAAATAGACCCTATCTTTGTTATTGGGGATTATATTTATCCTAGATTTGTATACTCTACTGGAGATAGTATGGGTATGAATATGGTTACGATTGCTACTGAAAAAATATTAGAAAAAATGAGTGAAGAAACTGATGCTGTTCATATTGCATTAAGTGGGAATGTATGTGTAGATAAAAAACCTGCAGCAATTAATATTGTAGAGGGAAGAGGTAAAACACTTATTGCAGATATATTAATTCCTAAGGAAGTTGTTGAAAAAAAATTAAAAACAACTGCTAAAGCAATTTGTGAAGTAAACACTGCTAAAAATCTTATAGGATCTGCCACTGCAGGTAGTTTAGCATATAATGCTCATTTTGCAAATATGGTAGCTGCAATATTTTTAGCTACAGGTCAAGATTTAGCTCATGTAAGTGAAGGCTCACTTGGTATTACTACAGCTGAAGATAGAGATGGAGATTTATATTTTTCAGTTAATATGCCAGATGTTCCTATAGCAACAGTTGGTGGAGGAACTTCTCTTGAAACTGCTAGTGAGGGCCTTAATATTTTAGGTGTAAAAGGTAATGGTGGAGCTCGTAGATTTGGAGAAATTGTTATATCTACAGTTCTTGCTGGAGAATTATCATTAGTAGGAGCACTTGCAGCAGGACACCTTGCAAGAGCACATCAACAGCTTGGTAGATAATTTTTATTATTTTTTTATTTTAACTTCTTTTTTTTAATTATTATTATGGGATAAAATGACATATAAAGAAGATTTATCTGATGAATTTGATTTAGAATATCCTGAAATAGAACTAGAAACTGATGATTTAAAACTAATTATCACCTTAAAAAAGGACTATTCTAAGGAAAAAAATTTAAAATTAAGAAAAAAACAATTTTTTAATGATCTTGAAAGTTTTATAGAAGAATTTCGAGAAACACCTGAATCTAATGACTTAATGTTATATTATGATTTAGAAAACTTTGAAAAATCCTTAAGTGAAGATGAAAAAGAATAATAGATTTACTGATACTCATTTTAATTTTATTATTATTCTATATTTTATTTCTATCATAATGGATAGATTAAAAATTAATTTTTATAAAATTTAAGATATTTTCAATTATCTATTTTATGGAATAATTTTTTTAATTTGTTAAAAATATTATAAAAATTATAAAATTTATATAAATTATTTAATGATATGTTTAAATATTATCCATAATTTATAAATAATATTAACTTTATACTAATATTATGAAAACTGTAGCTATTGTTGGAAGTCCAAGAAAAGAAGGTAACTGTGATTTACTTGTTAAAGCCTTATGTGATAAGGTTGATGGTGATGTTGAATCATTCTTTTTAAATGATTTAGATGTTAGATTCTGTGATGCATGTCTTTCTTGTCAGGAAGGGGACTGTATTAAAGATGATGATATAAGAAAAATTATGGATAAAATCCTTGAAGCAGATTTATTGATTTTATCTTCACCTATTTATTATGGTCAAATTACAGCTCAATTAAAAACTTTAATTGATAGATTTTATCAGGTTTCAAGAAATCCTAATAAAAGTCTTGAAGGGATTAAAGTTATTGAAGTGATTACTCAAGCTAATCCTACTGATATTTATGATGATTACATTGACTTTTTAAATAAAACAGCAATTGAATTTGTTGGTATGGAAGTTATAAAAACCATATTTGCAAAAGGTGCAGCTGATAAAGGTCAAGGTATTGATAATGCATTAGAGGAAATTGAAAATTTTGAAATAAAAATATAATGTTTTTTTATTTTTTGATTTCTTTTTTTTATTAATCTGCTAATTTTTATTTTTTTTTTTTTTTATTTATTTAAATTATCAGCTATTTTTTAATTTAATTATACTTATCTCTTTTTTTTATTTTTATAAGAAATTTTAATTTATTAACTAGTTTTAAGTATATATATTAATTTAATTTAGTTATTCTATTATTTTTAATTAAATCCTTTTTCAACATAATCTTTATATAGGATGTAATATAATTTTAACATATGTAACATAATTTTAACATATGTAACATAATTTTTACAAAAGTTAATATTTTTTTTTTACATAGGAGGGTTCCATGAAAAATAATATAAAATTATTAAGACTAAAAATTGGTTTAAACCAACAGGAACTTGCAAAGTTATCGGGTGTTACACGCCAAACTATTGGTGCTTTAGAAAACAATAAATATAACCCGTCCCTTTTACTAGCATATAAAATAACTAAAATATTAAAATGTGAAAGAATAGAAGATGTTTTTATTTTTAAAGAAGGAGAGTAATAAGATGATTTTAAATATTTATAAAGATTCGTTTGAATATTCCGCTCAAAAACCTAGTTCTTTAATTAAATTAGGTATAATTAATTGTTTATTTTTCCTAGTATTTCCAATATTTTTACAATTAGGCTATGTATATAGAATTAATAAAATAGCTGTAAATGGTATGATAGAAGGTAATGATCAATTAGCAGATTTCAGTGATTTAATATCAATGTTTGTTGATGGATTAAAAGTATTTTTAGTTTATATAATATATTTAATTATTCCATTTTTAATTTTAATATTATCATTATTCTTAGCAGCATATTCTCCAATTGCTCTTTTAGGTATTTTCATTGCTTTAATTTTAGCTATAATTGCATATTTTTTAGCTTTAATTGCTATACCTCATATGGCTAAATGTGATGATAACTTTAAATCTGCTTTTGATGTAAAAGAATTGTTTAAAATACTAAGGTCTATTTCTATACTTAGATTTATCCTATTTTATATTGGATTAATGATTATAAATTCATTTATTTTTAGTATAGCATTAAGTGTATTATTCTTTGTATTTTCATTTTTAGGTATAGGTATGTCATTTTTAAATCCATATGTTGGTGGTGGAGTGTTCTTTGTTGGATTAATATTATCAGGTATAATTCTTGGATTTTTAGTAACACCATACCTATCTATATTTAATTCTAGAGCTGTAGGTTTAATATATAATTTAAGATAAAAACCTACTTTTTATTTTTTTCAAATATTATTAGGGTGATAAAATGGCTGCAATAACAGCAAATTTAAAAGAAGGATTAAAATATCCATTATTAGATAATAAAAAATTTTTAATCGTTTATGTATTAAATTTATTAATATTTGCATTGATAATTTTATCAAATTATAAAATTATTTTAAATTTTTCTAATTTACAAAATCCTGTAATTACAATTAATACAATTTTAAGTTTAATCTCTCCAGAGGTAATACTTGGTATAATTGCTTCAATAATAATTTCTATTATTTTAAAAGGTTATTCTTATAAACTTATCCAATCTGGTATAAATCATTCTAAAGAATTACCTGATTTTAATATTGATCTTATTGTTTTAGCTTTCAAGTTAATAATAGTAGATTTTGTCTATGCTATTATTCCCATATTATTTTTAATATTAGGAAGTAATAATTCAGCTTTACTTTCAATTGGATATATTTTATTCATTATTTTAGGTTTAATTTGTATTATAGCAGAAGCTCATGTGGTTAATACAGGTAATTTAAAATGTGCTTTTGAATTTGGTGATATATTTGAATTAATTCAATCATTTGGAATATTAAATTATATTGGAGCATATATTTTCTATGAATTTACTTATATAATTATTTCATTTGTTTTAGCAATATTGCTTTTAATATTAATTTTTATATTAATTCCTTTTGGAATTTTAACATTATTAATTGTTTCAATTCTTACTTTAAGTCTTTTATCTACATTCATATTAATTTCTAAATATTATGTTTATGGTACATTATATGATTTAATGAATAAAAGCGAATAATCATCAATTTTCTTTTATTTAATTTTTTTTATTTTCTTTTTTTATTTTCACAAAAATAGAATTATACTAATTTTAGAAAATAGTAATCAATAGTTTATAAAAAAATAATATTGATGGTATTTTTATTTTATTAATATAAATTCAACAAATTTTTTAACTATGTATTTTTAATATATGGTAAATATTATTAATTTAATTAATTAAAGTATATATTTAATTAAAGCTAATTTTTAAATAATTTATTTAAATCTAAAGTTTGGCTATAGTATGAAGTGGAATATAGGTAATGTTAAGATTACTAATCAAATTGTTTTAGCGCCCATGGCAGGAATATGTGATTTAACATTCAGGAATATTATAAAATCTATGGGATGTGGATTAATCTGTGGAGAAATGTTTTCAAGTAATGCTATAGCACATAATGATAATAATTCAATTAAACTTTTAAAAATTAATAATTATCAAAAACCTGTATCCCAGCAAATCTTTGGTTCAGAGGTTAAATATTTTAAAATAGCTGCAAAATATGTTTATGAAAATATGAAACCTGATATAATAGATATTAATATGGGTTGTCCAGTTCCAAAAGTTGCAGTAAAATCAAATGCTGGATGTGCTTTATTAAAAAATCCAGAAAAAGCTTATGAGATTACTAAGGCTTTGGTTGATATTATGCCTATTCCTATAACTGTTAAAATAAGAAGTGGATGGGATAAAGATCATATTAATCCTATTGAAATTTCAAGAATTGTTGAAAAAGCCGGTGCATCAGCAATAACAGTTCACCCACGGGATAGAACTCAAGCATATTCAGGTCAGGCAGATTGGGATATAATCAAACAGGTTAAAGAAGAAACAGACATTCCTGTAATTGGTAATGGTGATGTTAAATCTTGTTATGATGCAAAAGCTATGTTAGACCATACAGGATGTGATGCTGTAATGATTGGAAGAGGTGTACTTGGTAATCCATGGCTTATTAGTCAATGTATTAATTATCTGGATAATAATATTAAACCTAAAGATATAGGCCTTAATCAAAAGGTTGAAATGATTAAAAAACATACTGAACTATTATTAGAGAATATGCCTGAGGAGATTGCAATCAAAAGAATGAGATCTCATGTAGCATATTACCTTAAAGGATACCATAGAAGTGTAGATTTTAAACCTAAAATATTTAAAACTCATACAAAAAAAGAATTATTTGATTTAATAGATGAATATTATGAATTTCTAATAAATTTATAGTTTGTTTAAATTTCTATCCTTTTCATTCCAATATAGATTGCTCTTTTGTATTTTTCATTTCATGTAATAATTTATTAAGTTCTAATAAAATATTTAAACATTTATTTTGAATATTCTACCACATACAGGGTCTACTATTTTTATATTAATTAATTTTTCAATTAAATTATCTAATTCATTTTCAATTTATTCTAATTAATGAAAATTACTGAATAAGGTAAAAAAGTTTTTTTTTTGATTTTTCATCAGATAAGTCTTTAAAATGGATGAAAATATAAATATCTTTACTAAGGATTAATTAATCTAAATAATCTCATTGATACAGCCATTTTACTTTTTGATTTAAAATTTGCAGTATTTAAGCTTGTTCTATAGCTATGAGGTTTACCTTATCTTTTTTCTAATGATTCTTAATCTGTACCTTTACTTCAATAACAACAAATAATTTATCATCTTTTTTGTATGAATTCTACTTTTCTTAATTCACACTTATTTACTTCATTAAAATAATTTTCTATATGTAACCCAATAAATGCTTTTGTTAATTCTTAAGTTAGGATAACTAGATACTTCATCAGTTAATAAATTATATGTATATTGTTTAAATTATCTATTTTATAATCAATATTTGATAAAATAAAATATATCTTTTTTTGATGATTTAACTTAGGTAACTTAATGAATTAGCTGATCCAGAGTCAGTGAAAGAGAGTATATAAATTTTTAGAAGAATCTCTACGTAATCAGAATAAAAATTCCATAATCACAGATTTAAACCGGAATACAGAGGTGCAATAGATTAATTACAAATAAAACAATAGTTCTCTACATTTTACTTAAAACAATCAATTAACAGAAAATCACACAACTATATCAAACATAATAACCATAATAGAAATAGGAATAATACATGATTATAAAGATTACTCTTTAATATTATAAATTCAGAATCATTAAATAAAGCACCAATAAATTGAAATCAATTATTTTATTTAAAATCTAATGTTTTGAAAGTTATACGCAATTTAGCAGAAAAATTAATTATACCAGAATTTAGAAAAATCACAAATCATTTAACTGACTCTAAAATAGCCATAACTTCGAATAAAATTAAAAATTGTTTCATAAAAAACTTTTCTAACTAATTAAAAGATTATATAAAACAGAAAAATGGAATTTTAAAAAGATCTGACTTAAAATTATAGTTTTTGGATGAAGATAATGGGATTTTCTAAATATCACTTAGTTTTTGAAAGTACCTTAAATTTATAAAAAGAAAAATTTATATATAATATTGACTAACCTTATTTGTTGATAAAAATTAATATATTAATAGAGGTGATAATATGAAAAAAACTTTAGTAGCCCTAGTCTTATTAATTCTAATGATTGGAGTTTTAGCACCTGCTGTTACTTCATCTGATTCTAAAAATCTAGTTATATGTTATGGAGAAACTACTTATAATAATCAAGAATATAAAAATATGGTAGATGATTTTTTTAAAGCAAATTCTAATGTAGATTTAAATAATGCTAATGTATACCAAGTATATGCTGCAGATGTTAATGCTATTTCATCAGGAATTTCACAAGAAACATATGGATCTAATGATATTTTATCATCTGCATTAATAGATTTAAATGATGGTGACAGAATTACAATAAGTGTAGATTCATCTAAAATTACTCTAGTTACAGCAGATATGTATAAATCCGCTCTAGATTCTGCAGGAATTACAAAAGGACATGTTTATGTAACAAGTCCAGTACAAGCTACAGGAGAATCAGCTTTAGCAGGAATTATGAAATCTTATGAACAAGCTACTGACCTGCAAATTCCTGATGATGTAAAACATGCGGCTAATAATGAGATACAAGCAGAATCTCAAGTAGTATCAGATTCAAATGCATCTGGAGATGATGTAGCTAAAGTTGTTAATGATGCAAAAGACCAAGTTCAAAAAGATAATATTACTGATAAAGATAAAATTGTAACCATCATTAATAATATTTGTGTTAATAACAATATTCAGCTTTCTGAAGATAGTGTAAATAAACTAGCTGATGCTATATCACAGTCTCAATCTGTTCAAGGTCAAGCTGATGAATATAAAAATAAGTTGAATGATGTTATTGGTGATGATAGCTCATCATTAATAGATAAATTATTTGGTATTTTTAAATCAAATGGTTAAATGAATATTATTTAATTTATTTTTTTTACTTTCTTTTTTTTTTTAATCTAAAGGATAACTTTAAATTTTCTATATTTAATTTATTATTATATTAAGTCGGTAATTTTTCCAATATACTCAAAGTCATCCTTATTGTTTAGATATTTTACACCTGTAATTTTATTATTTTCTAATTTAGTTCCTACAGACATTCCATCATTAATATCTATTATAATAAAATTTATTTTATCTCCATCAACTGCTTTTATTTTAATGATGTTATCATTTTCAACTATTACAGCATTTTCAAAACTATTATCAACTTCTGTAGAGTACCAGTGTTGTGGTATATCAACAACTATATTTAAATTATCTAAAACATCTTTTACATTCATAGTATACCTCTTGTTAAATGATTATTAAATTAATATAATAAAAAAGAGTATATTTAAATATTTTGTAACTTAGTTAAGGTTATATGTATTATATATAAAAAAAGAAAAAATTAGTTTAATAATTAATTTTTAATTAATTATAAAAATGTACTTTATTTTGATCTAAGTCCTCTAGGGTACGTGGTTCTGGTATAGCTTTTGGGATTCCTATTGCCATTATTCCTACTACTCTATGAGAATCATCAATTTCTAGAGTTTCACATACTAATTTTTCTGAGTCTTTACCATCTTTATCTCTTAAATGGATTTGAATCCAGCAACTTCCAAGATCGAGTTCAGTTGCCATTAAATGGAGATAAATTAATGCTATAGATGAATCTTCAATCCATGTATCTGAAACAGTTTCATTGGCTATTACAACAATAGCTTTATTACATTCTGCTAGTGGTTCTGCACCTGCATTTTTACACTGTGATAATTTTCTAAGTAACTCTTTATTTGAAACTACAATAAAGTAACAAGGATGTTTGTTTCTACTTGTTGGAGCTAAAAGAGCTGCTTGTAAAAGTTTATTTAAATCTTCATCTGTAATTTCAGTTGCTTCAAAATCACGTACACTTCTTCTTTTGTACATTAACTTTAATAAATCCATATAATATACTCCTATGATATATTTATATCTAATTTTATAATTAAGTCATAAAGACTTAATAAATTTATTTAGATAATATTTTAATAATTTAAATATAATAAAAAAACATTATAAATAAATCCAATATATTATTTTAATAATATAGTCTATTAATATTTATCTTATATACTTATTAAATTTTTAATTTATTATCAGAGGTATAAATATGAAATATGATTTTGATAGTGTAGTAAATCGTAAAAATACTAATTCTCTAAAATGGGATTTATTTGATGTAGAGGTTCCAATGTGGGTAGCAGATATGGATTTTAAGGTTGCACCTGAAATTCAGGAAGCTTTACAATTAAAAATTAATGAGAATGTATATGGATATGGACTTATACCTGATGAATGGTATTTAGCATATATAGATTGGTGGAAGCAATATAATTATTGTATGGATAAGGATTGGTTAAAGTTTACAAATTCTGTTATGCCAACAATTTCATCAGTTATTCGTGAACTATCAAGTGAAGATGATAAAATATTAATACAAACCCCTGTTTATCACATATTCTTTAAAGTAATTAAAGATAATAATAGGAAAGTAGAGGAAAACAAATTAATCTTTAGTGATGGTAAGTATCATATAGATTTTAAGGATTTAGAAGAAAAGTTAAAAGAGGAAAATGTTAAAATTCTTATATTATGTAATCCACATAACCCTGTTGGCAAAATCTTTAATAAATCAGATTTAGAACGAATTGCTAACTTGTCTTATGAAAATAATGTTTATGTTATCTCTGATGAAATACATTGTGATTTAACAGATCCAGATAAAAAATATATCCCTTTTGCATCAGTATCAAATAGTGCTAAAAATAACAGTATAAGTTGTTTATCCCCTAGTAAAACATTTAATATTGCTGGTATCAAATCTGCTGCTGTATCTATTCCTAATGAAAATATTCGTAAACGTATATTTAATGCATTGGATTATGATGGAGTAAGTGACCCTAATATTTTCGCAATCACTTCTGCAATAGCAGCATATAATTATGCTAAAGATTGGTTAAGAGAATTAAAAGAATATATTTATAAAAATAAGATTTTTTTAAAGGAATTTTTAGAATCTGAAATTCCCCAAATTCACCTTATAGATTGTGAAGCAACTTATTTATTATGGCTTGACTGTAATGAATTAAATATTAAATCAGAAGAATTTAATAAGTTTTTAATGGATAAAACAGGATTACTTTTATCTCCAGGTATACAATTTGGTGAAACAGGGGAAGGATTTTTAAGAATAAATATTGCTTGTCCAAGAATAATATTAGAAAAAGGATTAAAAAAATTAAAAGAAGGAGTAGAATTATATAAAATATAAACAATTATTAGAAAAAAATCATAATTTATCTTATTAAAAATATATTTAACATATATTTAGATTATTTTTTTTAAAATTTATTAGTTAAATATATAATAAATTGAGATAATATTAGTAGAATAATAAATGGAGATAACATTATTTTAATTTAATAAATGGTGATATTATGGAAGATAGATTTGAAAAAGGTATGTCAGTTTTAAAAATTACGAACAAAGATAATATTAATGATATTTTTAAAATATTTGAAGATATTGCTCCTGATTTAGGAAGATTTATTGTAGAATTTCCATACTCAGAAATATATACTAGAGAAGCAGTTGATTTAAAAACCCGTGAATTATGTACTATTGCATCTCTTACTACTCTTGGTGCTATTCCAGAACTTAAAAGTCATATTGAAGGAGCTTTAAATGTAGATTGTACTCCAACTGAAATAGTGGAGATTATTATGCAGATGTCTGCCTATATTGGTTTTCCAAGAACTATAGAAGCTATGATTGCTGCAAAAGAAATATTTGAAGAGAAAGATTTACTTCCTCTTACAGAATAGAATTATAGGTAATTTATATTATATTTTAATATATTCATTATGATTATATTTCTGATTTTAATACTTAATTTAATAAATTATAAAATTCAATATTTAATCATATAAAATATTATATATATTTTTAAGATTAATGGTCTTTAAATTAATAGACTCAATATCTATCTTAAATTTTATAAATAGCTATTAATTATAATAACTTTTTATAAGGAGATTTTTATGATTTATTCTACTGAAATAGATAATATGTGTTGTGTAGCAAAAGGAGCAAATCATGGTTCTGCTCCTATACCTGAAGAAGGAAAATGGGTTAAATCTAAAGAAATTAGTGATGTTTCAGGATTAACTCATGGAATAGGATGGTGTGCTCCACAACAAGGTTGCTGTAAATTAACATTAAATGTAAAAGAAGGTATTATAGAGGAAGCATTAGTTGAAACATTAGGATGTTCTGGTATGACTCATTCAGCTGCTATGGCTGGTGAAATTCTTGTAGGTAAAACCATATTAGAAGCTCTTAATACTGACCTTGTTTGTGATGCTATAAATACTGCGATGAGAGAATTATTCTTACAGATTGTTTATGGAAGAACCCAGTCTGCTTTTTCTGAAGGAGGTCTTCCTATTGGTGCTGGTCTTGAAGATTTAGGTAAAGGACATAGAAGCCAGGTTGGTACAATATACTCAACAAATAAAAAAGGTCCAAGATATCTTGAATTAACTGAAGGTTATATTACTGAAATTGGTTTAGATGAAGATAATGAGATTATTGGATATAAATATTTAAATATTGGCCAGTTTATAGACTATTTAAAAGAGGGCATGGACTCTTCTGAAGCTTTAGAAAAAGCTAGTGGTCAGTATGGAAGGTTTGATGATGCAGTTAAAAAAATTGACCCAAGGAGGCAATAGATATGGTTTCATTTGAAGGTTATGAAAGAAGAATAGATCAGATTATGTCTGTATTAAATCAGTATGGTATGAAAGATTTAGATGAAGCTAAATCAGTATGTCTTGATAAAGGATTTAATCCTTATGATATTGTACGTGAAGTCCAACCTATATGCTTTGAAAATGCATGTTGGGCATATACACTTGGTGCTGCAATTGCAATTAAAAAAGATGCTCAAAAGGCAAGTGATGCTGCAAAGGCAATAGGTGAAGGACTTCAAGCTTTCTGTATTCCAGGTAGTGTTGCTGATGATAGAAAAGTAGGTTTAGGTCATGGAAACTTGGCTTCAATGCTTTTAAGTGATGAAAGTAGTTGTTTTGCATTCCTTGCAGGTCATGAAAGTTTTGCTGCTGCTGAAGGAGCAATTGGTATAGCAAACTCTGCAAATAAAGTTAGATCAGAACCATTAAGAGTTATTTTAAATGGTCTTGGTAAAGATGCTGCATTAATCATATCTAGAATTAATGGTTTTACCTATGTTAAAACAGAGTTCGATTACTTTACCGGTGAAGTTAAAGTTGTAAGTGAAAAAGCTTACTCTGATGGTGAAAGGTCTAAGGTAAGATGTTATGGGGCAGATGATGTAAGAGAAGGTGTAGCAATTATGCATCTTGAAGGTGTTGATGTATCTATTACAGGTAACTCTACTAATCCTACTAGATTCCAACATCCTGTAGCTGCAACCTATAAGAAAGAATGTGTTCATGAAGGTAAAAATTACTTTTCTGTAGCTTCTGGTGGTGGAACAGGTAGAACATTACATCCAGATAATATGGCTGCAGGTCCTGCATCTTATGGTATGACAGATACTATGGGTAGAATGCATTCTGATGCACAGTTTGCAGGTTCATCTTCTGTACCTGCTCATGTAGAGATGATGGGATTAATAGGTATGGGTAATAATCCTATGGTCGGTGCAAGTGTAGCTGTATCTGTAGCTGTAGAAGAAGCTATGAAAAAATAATTATAATAACATATTTCCTTTTTTTCTTTTTTTATAGTTAAAATCCTTTTTTTCTTTATTATAAATATTATATGAACATATTTTATATAAGCTATTTCATAATATATTATAATGATAATTGAAACTAAACGTTTAATATTAAGGCCATGGGAAGAAAATGATGCTAGTGATTTATATAGATATGCTAAAAATCCTAATATAGGTCCTATTGCAGGTTGGCCTCCTCATAAAAATATCGAAGATAGTTTAAATATTATCAAAACTGTTTTTTCTCAAAAAGAAACATATGCAATTATTTTTAATAATCATCCTATAGGTTGTGTAGGTCTATTATTCCATCCCTTTTGTAATCATTGGTGGGGTGATGGTTCTTGTGAGTTAGGCTACTGGATAGCAGAAGATTATTGGGGTAGAGGTTTAGCATATGAAGCATCTAAAGCCTTAATAAATAGAGCTTTTAATGAGTTAAAAGTAGAATCTGTTTATGCAACATATAATAAAATTAACATACAGTCAAAAAGAGTTTTAGAAAAATTAGATTTTAATTATCTAGGTGAGATAAATAATATTAATTTTCTAGGTGAAGAAATTATAGAAGTAATCATGAAACTTGAATAATTACACCTAGATAAATTTTTTATGGATTACATAGTTGACAAGGAGAGTATCCTTGGTCTATTGCAGATTGTCTAGAGGAAAATGAAACCTTATTATTTTCTGACATACGATCTAATGCAGAACAGGTAGGTAAATGAAACTTCATTGAATTTACATTTCCAATATACTCTCCTGTATCTTCACTGTTTGTATTAGTATTTTTTTGACTATTGGAATAGTCACTACTATGTGTATTGTCACCTGCCCAGTTATTTGGGTTAAATTGACTTGGTGGTATATACATTATTTCAGCTAGTCCCTCTTTTAAGAGCATTTCATTAAGATTTTTTCCATCAACAATCACAACAGCTAATGTTCGACCATATTTATCATGAGATTTAGAATCATCTATATCAATACTGACCTCACGGTTTAAACATAATTTCTCAACAAAATATTTAGAAGTATCTGCACCTTCAACACCCTTTTCAGGTGTATTTACTCCTACAAGACGAATTTTATCTCCATTATCTAAATATATAGTATCTCCATCAACAACTTCAGTACATATTCCAGTTTTTTCACCTATACAATTAGTATCCTCATATTTGTTTAAGATATCGCTAATAGATGAATCTTCATATGCACTTATTGGAATATTATGGGAAAATCCAGTACCTGTATAAGCACTTGCAAGTGTTATTGTTTCTATTGCTACTGTTAGAATAATCAATAATAATAAAATCTTTTTCTTATTTAATTTCATTAATCAACCCCCTAATATTAAAAATAATATAAAACTTAATTTACAAAAAAAATTCATTAAATTAATTATCTGTGAGAATTAAATGTAAATTTAACTATTAATTTCCTCATTTTTTATGCATAAATTTGGATCAGTATTATTATCTGAATTTATTTTAGGATATACATCATAATATCCTATTTTTTTAAGTACTTTATCGACATTTACATCAGTTTCAAAACAACCTGTTTTTGAAAGTAAAACCCCTTGTGGAGAAAATTTATTCATTTTCATCATTGTAAGATTTAAATCTTCATAACATGCTACACCTACAACAGAATCAAATTCATAATCTTTAATAATTTTTTTTACAAAACTACTACCTGGAACTATAAATACTTTATATCCTATTTTTTCTGCTTTTTGTTTGATTTCTCCAACTGTACATTTACCACAAACATTACATACAAGACCAGTTTCATCAAGTCTTGCTTTACATGAACTAGATCTTAGACAATGTGGAAGAACAAGTATTTTTCTTTCATTATCAATTTTTTTAAATCTGTTTTTATTTATCTGATTTCTAACATCGACTCCCATTTGGTCAATCATATTTTCATCAAAACCAAGTTTAATTGATATCCACTTAAGGGGTGTATAGAAAATATCAGAAATAAAAATAACTAATTTAGGAAATATTAGTTTATCTTTATGTATAAGTATTTGACCTAGAATAATTACTAAAAATAATAGTATTAAAATAAGTCCTATAACTAATACTAAACTTTCCCCTAAAATTTCAAAAATTGATGTAAATAACATTAGAATTACCAAGTATTTTTTTATTTTTTAAATTAATTTATTATATATTAATAATATTATATATAATGATTTGAATAGTTATTATATTTAATAATAAAAATTAATAATATCATTATATTTTTTATTTAAAGATTATAAAATTATTATAAAATAATTTAATTTTAAGTTTTAATAATATTTTATTAAAATTAATAATCTATTTATTTATGAAAACCCAATATATTAATATTTAATTGGGGGAAATGTTTAGGTTTTCAATTAATAAATAATTTATACATTATTATTCATATTTTCAAAAATATATAGAAATATTTATAATTTTTTTTAAAGAAAAATTAATTAGAAAATTAGTAAAAATTTAATAAAATTATAAATATAAATAATTAATATCTAAATTCATATTGATTTATTAGTGAGGAAAGTAAATGTCCAATAATGAATTAAAATCACAGGAGATAAGAAGATTAACTACACCTTTAACTATTAAAAATAATAAAGTCTATGATGAAAAGGGAAAGCTTCTTAAATGTGTTGAAACTATTAGGGATGTACGTTTTATAATAGAGCCAGATACTAATATATTAAATGAGGATGAGATTTTACAGTATGCTCCTGAATCTAAAACTGCATCTAAAATTAGATTAAATAGAGGTATTGGTGATTATAATGATGTTATATTAATTAATGAATCCCTTCCTTATGCAATTGCTTTTTATTATGTGGTGATAGTATCCTTATCTATTATTGTAATTACTTCCGGTGATTTATTTATAAAACTAGTCTTATTACTTTTGTTTATATTTCCATTACTTATACTATATTATGTTTTTAACTTAAATAGGTATATTGGTAAAGGAGTATCAAAGAAGACTATTAAAAAGAAAAATTCTACTAAAAAAGAGGATACTAATACTGATGCATTAACAGAAGAGGCTTTCGAAAGTTTGAATATTAAAGAACCAGAAATAGAGACAGGGCCTTTAAATTCATTAAAGTCTTTTGAAAATCAGGCATATAATTTAAAAGTTTTATTTGATGTAAAAGAATCTTCTGTAAAAGAATTAATTGCAAAAAAATTTGAACCACCTCAAATCACATATGATAAATTTATTTCACTTGTAGATAATTCTCATAAAGTTTTCTATAAACAATATGATTCAGTAATAGAAATAGCACTATTTGCAAGTGAAGATAATGAAAAGGTGAGAAATGAACTTAATTTAAAAATCCAGAATATGAAAGATATTATAAATTATATTGAAGATTTAACAAATGAATTAGTATTAAATATTAATGATAATAATTCAAATGAAGATGTTAAAAACTTGTTGGATGAAATGCAAGACTTAGTTAGTTCAGTTAAAGAATATGAATAAGTTTTTCATAAATTTATAAATAAGATTATTATAATATATTATTAATTGATTAATAAGGGGGATTTTATGAGTAAAAATTGTCCAAAATGTGAAAATGAATTACCAGATAATGCTAAATTCTGTTCAAATTGTGGATATAAATTTGAAATAGAATCTAATTCAACTTCTAACAGTCAACCAAGCTCTATTAATAATCAAAATAATTCTAACTATCAAGAAAGTTCTATAAATAATCCAAATAATTCTAACATATTTAATAATGGTAAAATATTTTTAATATTAATTTTTCTAGTTATTATCATTGGAGGGGGAATTATATTAATTTCTACTGGAAATTCCTTAGATAATAAACCAGAAAATGTTACATTAACTATTACAAATGTAGGAGGTTTTGGAGATGAATCCTACACATTATATACAGAGGCATTATTTGACCATGTACCATCTAACCTAGATGGATATAATGTTAAAACTAGTTATTATGATGATAACAATACATTAATTGGAAGTGAAAATGAAAAATTAAAAAAAGTTTACTATGATTCTGAATATAGTATAAGTTTTGGATACTATACTTCTTATAAAAAACCAAATCCTAAATATGTAACAGTTGAAATTATTAAAGAAGGTTTAACAGTTAATCAAATTAAATATGAAATAGATAGAAATAAAATAGAGTTTTTAAATTAAGGTGATTATATGGCAGAATTCTCATTAGATGTGGATGGAATAACAAATGATGTAGAAAAAAGTTTACAAAAAGAGGAGGAAAAATTAGAAAATTCAAATTTCCAAGATCAAGCAGATAAAAATGCTGTAGCTATTTTTGATGCTGATTTCACTAACCCTCAGGAAAGAGACAGTATAATAAAACCTTTAGATAATTTTGGATTAGGAGAAATGACTAAGTCTGCTAACCATAATGAATTATTAGCTACAAGATTTGTTGATTTAACTAAAGGTGGAAAAGATGCTGATAATATTGGGGAGAAATTACTTGAATTAAATAAACAAGTGAAGGATTTAGACCCTAGTGGTATTGATTTTACAAAAAAAGGATTCTTAGGAAGTCTGATGAATCCTATACGAAAATATTTTGCAAAATATGAAAAAGCAGAAGGAGCTATTGCAAATATAGTAGATTCATTGGATAAAAGTAGTCAGATACTACAAAACGATAATGTAACCTTACAAAATGAAGAAGATTATTTAAGAGAAGTTACCAATAAGCTTCTTGCAGATATTGAACTTGGTAAAAAAATGGATGAGTCTATAGAAGCACAAATACAGAAAGCACAAATAGAGGGTGTTGATGAAGAAAAAATATCTTTTGTACAGGAAGAAGTATTATTCCCTCTTAGGCAAAGAATAATGGATATGCAACAAATGATAGTTGTTAACCAACAGGGTATAGTTTCACTAAATGTTGTTAGACGTAATAATAAAGAGTTGATACGTGGTGTCAGACGTGCAAAAAATGTTACCGTATCAGCATTAAGAACTGGTGTAATGGTTGCAAGTGCATTATATGATCAAAAAATTGTTATGGATAAGATTAATATATTAAACAAAACTACTGAAGATATTATACAAACTACTTCACATATGCTTAAAGATCAAGGTGCACAAATACAAAAGCAAAGTGCTGAAACTATGATTTCTCCTGAAGTTTTAAAACAATCATTTGCAGAGGCAATTCAAGCTATTGAAGATGTTAGTAATTATAAAATACAAGCACTTCCTAAAATGAAGGAATCTATTAATTTATTCTCTGAAATGGCAAATGATGGTCAGAAAGTAGTTGAAAAAATTGAAACAACAAATTCTAATTTAATTGAATAATATGAATATTATAGCTAAACTTATTAAATCTTGGTGGGTAATTCTTTCAATTATTCCAGTTATTAATGGTTTTGGAATCATACATATTGGTTTAAAACATAATAATCCTAATTGGGTTCTTGAAGGTATTACCTATGAGGTTCCATGGTTCTTTTGTATATTAATTCTTGCTATTTATGGTAGCTTTAGTATACAATTTATTTTAATGTTATCAATAACATTGATTATATTGTTAGTAGGTATTATAAGGTCTATATGGATTGCTCTTAAACTAGTAGATATTTATGATAATCAGGAAAAATATACTTTTAAACAAACCCAATTAAAAGATACTAGGGCGAAGACTAATAAATCTTCTAGAAATATTAATGATAAGCCTAAAAATAATAATATTAAAGGATGTTGTTTCTGTATTCTTCTTATATTTATTATTTTTGCAGTAATTACAATAATTAGACTTTAAAATATTTATTTTTTTTATTTTAACTGTCGTCTTTTTTTCTTAATTTTTCTTATAATCATTTAAAGTGTATAATAAAATTTAGTATTTATTAAATTTTTTTTTTTATTTTCCAAAGTCTATTTTTTTTAAAATTTTTCTATTTTATAATCTATATTTTCTTTTGATAGTTTTACACCAGTAGATGTTTTATGAATTTCCAATCCACTTAAACTATCACAAGAACATAGAATGTCTTGTTCAGGATGTGTTCCAGGAGTTATATTACAATCAAATCTTACACTATCTCCTATTGATAAGACCATACTAAGTCTTTTTGATGCTTTATTATCTTTTGGTAGAATTAATATTGGTGATTGCATATCACGAGTAACATAGGTAAGAGCCCTTATACCTTTTTCATATTTTTCACCTTTACCAAATGCAGAAACTGCAATAATATCATCATCTTCAGGGTATAATACTATTTCTTCATTTTCTGATGTTTCAATAAAAAGCATATCACAATCAGACATTTTACTTATACCAACTATTCCATTATCCCCAATTAAAAACAATATTTCATCCTTTTCAAGTTTAATTTCCATATGTTCACCTTTAAAAATAGTATATCTTAGTATAATATAAAATTTAAATAAATAAAATGAGTAATATAATTATATATTTTTTAAAAAATAAGTTAAAAAAATATTTATAAATTGTATAATAGTAAAAAAGGTTTATAGAATAATTCTATAAACTTTCTGTATCTTCGCTTTTACAGTTTGGACAGATAACTTTTTTACCTAGGCCTTTAAATTCATTTCCACAGCTTTTACATCTGTATTTTTTTGTTTTCAATTCTTTTAAATTTAAATCGCCCATTGGACCACCAGTAGAACACATTTTTTCACCTCTAAAAATTATACTTAAATATATATTAATAAATTATATTATTTAATTTTTTTTAAAATTTATTTAAAATTATCAGCACTTTTTATAAGTTTCTCTGCAGTTTTTTCCTTCTTAGCATTAGAATCATCTTGTGCTGTTTCAAATAATATGGTGTTAAACCCTTCATTTGAAATAGGTATTGTAACCCATTTAGGAGAAGTTCCCTCTGTAAATGTAAATTCAGGTATACCTGTATCTTCACTTAATTTATGAGCATACTCATTTGCTTTACTTGAATTTGTACTCATTACTTCAATAAATCTTGTAGGATCCCAATAGGGTTCCATTTCATGAAGGTCAATAACAGCTATAGGATTATATTGTACTACATCCTTAACAATATATTTATATGCTAACATTTCTCCCATATGTCTATTAGTTTGATAGTCACTAGTATTCAAATTAGGAGCATTGAGATTTAATTTGATAAAATAGACTATATATTTTTTCTTTAACTTGTTTTCTTTGGTTAAGTTAATTATGGTTTTATTAGTTGCATTATGAATACCACTTTCAAAACTATGTACACCTAAAATCAAAACTTCAGTTTCATTAGATGAGGCATTACCACATATTGTTTTATATACTGTACCATTAGAATTATTTCCTAAGATAGAGCATGTTATTTTATTTTCATTCAATGGATTTATACTAAAAATTATTGCAATTATACTAAGTAAAATTAATATTGTAAGTAGAATTTTAAAAGTTTTTTTCATAATCTCAACTTCGATTCAATTTATTTAATCTATAATTATTAAATAATTATTAAATTTATAATAATTAATAAAATAATCATTAAATTAATAATAATTATTAATATAATAATTAATTTTATAATAATAATGATTAAATTATAAATTTATAATATAATTCTAATCTTTATTAAATAATATATAAAATTAAAGTAAGAATAAATTTAATATTTATTTTAATTATTAGATTATTATTAAATAATATTTAAATATCTGAATAAATTTTTTATTATTGATATATTATTAATTATATTATTTATTAAAAATATAAAAACAATTATTTATAATAATATTATATATTAATTTATATATTTGATAAATCTTTATTAATCTTTATTATTTAGATAAAATATAATAATAATTAAAGATTTTAACAATATTATTTGATTCAAATAATAATTATAAATTTATAAAGAGGAAATTTTATGGATAAAAAGTTTAAAATTATAATAATTATAGTAATTATTGCAGTAATTGGAATTATTGCATCATTATCCTTAGGATTATTTTCTACAGGTCCTACTACAAAATTCAATAATAATTTTATGAGTGGATCAATTGTTGGTAATGCTACACTGCAACCGCCAGAAACTACATCCGAATATGATAAATGGGAACAAAGTTATAAAGATAATGCTAATGGAATAGAATATAATATGTCTACATGTGATAATTATACTTTCCTATTAGATATTATGACCATTCAAAACGCTTTTCCTAAACCAGAAACCAGGAAATTTAATGGAGTAGAGTGGAAAATTTATTATTCTCAAGCAGTACCCGCAATGGAAATAAATGAGGATAATCAAACTAATAATTCTAAACCTTTAGATGTGTATATTTTAACATGTGATTATCATAATCAAAGTTATCTAACAGTTGTAGTTTCTAATGGTACAGTTGAATGTGATGGGTCAACGTATTGCAAGTTGTATACTGATTATGTTGCTCCATACTTAGAATCTGTCAAGTTTAAGCATTCTGCAAATGCACCTCATATTTATGATATTCTTGGATTATCTAAAGGGGACTATGATATATTAGTAAAAGAAATGGCAGAATATAAGGCAGGTAATATAACAGAACAAAATTCTACTCAATCTACATAATACTTTAAGTAAATTATTTAATTTACTTATAATTTTTTTTATTATTCTTTAATTATATTAAAATTAAATTATTTTTTTTAAAAGGTTTTAAAATGGATGTAGTTATTTTTCATGCAGATGAATGTGATAAGCGTAAATGTACTGCTATAAAACTTGAAAAAGAAAAGAAAGGAAGGCTTGTATATAAACTACGTCATATTCCAAAAGGTGCAATTGTTCTTAATCCTTTTTCATTTAAATCAGTTTCTCGTCAAGATAGAAAATATATTGAAAAAAGAGGTGTTGTTGGTTTAGATTGTTCTTGGAATAAAGTTAATAAGTCTGCTACTTTTTTTTCACTTTCAAAGTATCATCGCGCATTACCTTTTTTAATAGCTACTAACCCTGTAAATTATGGTACTCCATGTACATTATCTACTGTTGAAGCTATTGCTGCTACGTTTTATATTGCAGGTTTTAAAGAAAAAGCTCATGATTTAATGGACGGATTTAAATGGGGACATACATTTATAGAATTAAATTATGAACTTCTTGAGGCATATAGTGAAGTAGAGACAAGTCAAGAAGTTGTAGAAATACAAAATGATTTTCTTAAAAAGAATAATTTAACTATAGAAAATGAATAATCTAAATTTTATTATATTTAATTATATTATACAAATTTTATTATAGATAATAATTCTATTTTTATTAAATATTATATTTCCAACTATGAATAAATTATTGTTAATTTAAGGAAAAAAACTTAATATTTAAATACTATTATATCTATATATTTTATTAATAGTAATGATAACTAGTTCTATTAATATTTGAATAATCACTTAATTATTATTAGAATATCATTTCAATTCATTTTTATAAAGGAGGATTAATTATGGCTAAGTTCCCAGAAGCAGAAGAAAGGATTTTTAATGTTAAAATTTGCTTGAAATGTGGTGCTCGTAATCCTGCTGCTGCTACCAATTGTAGAAAATGTGGTTATAAAGGATTAAGATTTAAAGCAAAAGAACCTAGAGGATAGACCCATCCTCTAATTCTAATTTAATACATAATACTATTTTTTAAATTATACTATTTTTAATACATTATACTATTTTTATAAATTATAATATTTTTATAAATTATACTATTTTTAATACTTTTTATTAATTCTAAAATTATTTAAGAACTTACTATTTTAACAATTTAGATACTTTACAATAATAAGAAATAATGTATTTTTTTTATAATTCATATATTAACTTAGATTTAATTAAAATCATTTAAATTTATGAAATTATTTTTAAAAAGAAATTTATAAAAAAATTTTTATTTTGAAAAATATTTATAAAATGAGATATATTTTAAATTTAAATAATAAGATTTGATTATTATTGTATACATTATTTTATATGCTTAGTAAAATTTTACTTTATAGCAATTATTGAGTTTGCTTATTCTTATATGTTTAAGTACAAACTCATATTTTATATTCATAATTATCTAAAATTTTTTATAATAAGTAATTTAATATACTATATTAACCAATTTTATATTTATATTATATTTATTTTTTAAGGGATATTTATGAATATAGTAGAAGAACAATTTAAAGAAAATAGAAAAGATCATGTTTTACATTTAACTTTAATTGATCCAGATGAACAAAGTACAGATGAAGCTGTTAAGATTGCTACAGCTGCAAGTGAAGCAGGTAGTGATGGAATATTGATTGGAGGTTCAACAGTAGATCAATATGATGTAGATTCTACATGTAAAGCATTATCTGAAAATATAGATATTCCAATTATTATTTTTCCAGGAAATTCTTCAAATGTTAGTAAATATGCAGATGCAATTTTATTTATGAGTTTTCTTAACTCTAACAATCCATATTATATTGTTGGTGCACAAAGTTTAGCTGCATATAATGTTAAAAAATCAGGTATTGATATAATTCCTATGGGTTATATTGTAGTAGAACCAGGTGGAACTGTTGGATGGGTTGGAGAAGCTAAACTTATCCCTCATGACAAGCCAAAAATAGCAGCAGCATATTCTATGGCAGCTGAATGTTTTGGTATGAGATATGTTTATCTTGAAGCAGGTTCTGGTGCAGATAAACAGGTATCTCCTGAAATGATTGCTTATACTAAAGCTGCTACTGATATTATGTTAATTGTTGGTGGAGGTATTAGAGATGCTAAAGGGGCTTATATTGCTGCTAAAGCCGGTGCCGATTTAATTGTTACAGGTACTGTTGTAGAAGAATCTGATAATGTTAAAGAGAAAATATCAGAAATTATATCCGGTATTAGAAAGGCATCTTCAGAATAATTTATTTTTAGTTATTTTTATTTTTTGATAAAATTTTATTATATATTTTATTTTATTTTAAAAATCGATATAATCATAGATATTATATTTATAATCAAATTATGACTTATTTTAAAATTATCAAAGGGGGATTAAATGTTAGATTCATTATATGAAGAAGCATTAAAAAAGAGAGGGAAAATTATAGCTGAAATTGAAGAGTTTAACTCTTTAGATATAGATATTGCTGATTATTGGAATTTTAAATATGTTGAACCCTCTAATGAAGATATTAAAATCGCTGCAGGTGATGGAAGTTATTCTCATAAAAAATTTTTAGCATTTAATTTATATGCAGTTGCAGCTCTAGCTATCATTTATGATGGGAAAAATTTAGAGGAAATAGAAAAAGTCGAACTAGATACTGCAGAACATCATAAATTCTTTACAGATAAACTTAGAGCAAAAATGAGTATTTTTGAGATTAAAAATGCAGTTAGTGCAATTAATGATTATGGAGTGAATTATTTTTTAATAGATGGGTCATTATTCGGTGATTTAATTAGACCAATTCCTAAAGATAAAGATTTAAAGGATTTAGCTCTGGAAAATTTAGATAATATTCATAAATTTTTAAAACATAGAAAAAAAATTATTGCAATATCAAAAACATCAAGTTCTAATGATGTATTTCATAGTAATTATCCGGATATGTCAATTTTTGAGAGATTAAATAAAACAGAAGGATATTCTAATCCAATTTATAAGAATCTTAGTAGTGAAATGAAGTTTGAATTTCCTATACACAATACTTTCTTCAGGTCATTTGAATTTACAATTTTTTATCTGAGATTAGATGATTATAAAAATATTTTAAAGGTTGAACTTCCATATAAAGCCGATAAAAAACAGATAGAAGAAATTATTTCAATAATTAAAAGAGAATCTATAGAGGGTTATCCTTATTTACTTAAAAAGGCTCATAAGGGAGTTGTAATTAAAAATAAAAATATTGATGAACTTGCAACTATTATAGGTTTATATGAAAAATCAGGTAGAGAAATGTTAAATTAATAATATAATTTAGATGAATTTAGATTAATGTAATTAAATAAGGTTTAAGGTGAAAAAATGGAAAATATTATAGGTCGTAGTATAGGTGAAACTTCACTAACACAGATAAGCTTTATATCTAAAGATATGCCAAAAATGGGTGAATATGTTACAATGGAATATAATAATCAAATAATACTTGGAATGATTGAATCATTAGTTCGTGGAAGTGTATCTCTTAATGCTGATATATATGATCCAGATACAATTTATCGTATAAGAAGTATTGAAGGAGATGATTATTATATTAAAGGTACAATAAAAATTCTTGGAGATATTGATAATTTAAAAATTCCACGTACTCCTGCACCACCTGCAACTGAAATAAAAATTGCAAGTAAGGAAATTTTAAATAAAGTCTTTAAAAATGAAAATGGTTTAAAATTAGGTAATTTAATTTCTAATGATAATGTTTCTGTAAAATTAGATATTAATAAAATGGTATCACGTCATCTTGCTATACTTGCTATGACAGGAGCGGGTAAGTCTAATACTGTTAGTGTATTAATAGATGGATTACTTGAGAAAAATGGTTGTCCTTTTATTTTTGATATGCATTCTGAATATGTTAATGCTGATTTTCCAAATGGTAAAGTTAATATCATTAAACCTGTAATAAATCCATTACATATGGATTTTCCAGAGATCCAATCACTTGCTAATATTAGATCAAATTCTTATATTCAGGAAAGATACTTTAGAAAGGCTTTTTATCTTGCTAAAAAGGAAATTAGAAGTGGAACAGCATCTAGTCAAAATTTTATTCAAATCATTAAAGATTTCCTTAATTATTGGTATGGTGATGGAACAGAAAGTGAAAAAGTAACTTATAATAATGAAATTATCTTCAATACCATATCTTCTAAGGATAAAAATTCTATTATGGATGTTTTAAACAAATTAGATGATTTGGAAGATAAATATGGGAAACTTTTTAACACTAATATAAATAGTATATTATCTCAAATAGAACTTGGTCAAGCTAATGTTATAGATTTAGGACAAGTTGATGATTTAATTTCTGAAGTTCTTGTTGAACATATACTTAGAGTTTCTCTTAAAAGTCGAAAAGATTATATTCATGGTAAAAAAGATGAACTCTCTTATCCAATATTCTTTGTTCTTGAAGAGGCTCATATTTTAGCTCCTAATGGACGTGATCCTAAATCTAAATATTGGATTAGAAGAATTGCTCGTGAAGGGCGTAAATTTGGTTTAGGATTATGTTTAGTTAGCCAATCTCCTAAAACAATAGACCCTGATGCTCTATCTCAGGCAAATAATATGATTATTTTAAGACTAGTTGAACCTAAAGATCAACGACATGTACAAACCGCAAGTGAATCTTTATCTGATGATTTGGTTACTCAATTACCTTCTTTAAATATTGGGGAAGCTTTGGTTTTAGGGTTGATGACTAAGGTTCCTACACTTGTTAAAGTTGATGAATTTAAAGGTCGTAGTGTTGGAGGAGATATTGATATTTTAAATGCTTGGTCAAGTGAAGTTCAAAATGAACAAGTAGAATTAGAAAAACAAATGGAAGAATCTAAATCCTTAGATGGTTTATATTAATTATATTTTCTTAATTTTTAAATTTCTAAAATTAATTTCATTATTTTTAAAATATAGAAATATACTTATTATTTTTATTAAAAATCCATTAATGCTTCTTAATTGAATTATAAAAATAAAAATAATTAAATTCTAAGCATATAAATATATTAAATATAATTTTATTTAATTATTTACTTCTCTTATTTATTAATTTAATTTATTTAATAATATTTATATGTAGATTTTAATAAAATATAATAAGTAAATTTAAAAAATAATTTTAATTATTTACTAATTATTATTATTAAATTTCTTTATTAATTATAAAATTAATTAATAAACTTTAATTTAGGAATATATTACTATTAAAAAATAATCAATATTTAATTATAATAAATTTTTCTTTATTTGTGATAATATGAGATTTGCACATTTATCTGATACTCATTTAGGTTATAGGCAATATGGGTTAATTGACCGAGAAAAAGATTTTTACGATGCTTTTGAGCGAATTGTTGATAAAATAATAGAATTAGATTTAGATTTTGTAATTCATAGTGGGGATTTATTTGATAATTCCCGTCCTTCTACAGATGCTCTTATCGTAGTACAAAAAGAAATTAATAAGTTATCTGATGCAGGTATTCCAATATATGCTATTGCAGGTAATCATGATTTGTCCCGTAGATTAAACCCTATTCCTCCTCAAGTATTATTTAGAGATAATGGAATTAGATTAATTAGTCCTATTAAACCTTATTTCAAAGAAAAAGATTTATTTATCGGCGGTATCCCTTATATGCCTCAAAATAGAAATCTTGCATTTAAAGAAAAATTAAATACTTTATCTAAAAAAGCTGCTGATGTTAAAAATAAAATCTTAGTATTACATCAAGGTATCGATAAATATATTCCTCAATATGAAGTGGAAATTGGAGATATTCCTAGTAATTTTAATTATTATGCTATGGGTCATTTACATAATTATATTAATGATGAATATGGCCAAGGCCGTTTAGTATATCCAGGATCAACTGAAATTTGGAAATCTAATGAATTGAGTGATTATAATCTTAACGGTAAAGGTTTTGTTTTAGTAGATATGGAAGATGGTCAAGTAGAAACTGAAAGAATTTCAGTAGATATTCCTCGTAAATTTATTAATGTTCAAGTAGAATATGATAATTTCTATAAGGAAATGCCTAAGTTAAAAAATGAGATTAGTAAACTTGATTTACCACCTATTATTAATTTAAATGTTTTTGGTAATGATTTTTCTAGTAGTGAGGTTTATGATTATTTAACTAGACATCTTTCAGATCTATGTTTATCATTTAGACCTACTTTTAATATTGAACAAAAATATGAAGAGTTAATAGATTTTAAAGAAGGTTCTATTAATATTAATAGATTGATTGCTGAAAAATTTGAAGATGAAGGAGAAGACGTTGTTAAATTCACAATTAATTTATTTGAAGAACTGTCTAAAGATAAATTAGAAGCTGCTGAGGATAGTATTAAGATTTTCTATGACAATAGATATGGGGGTAATTAGATGATTATTGAAAAAATAGAAATTAAAAATTTTAAAAGCCATTTAAACAGTGAAATTCAATTTAATCCTGGTATTACCCTTATAATAGGTGAAAATGGTGCTGGTAAATCAACTATTTTAGAAGCAATTAGTTTTGCTTTATATAAACAGCATTCTTCATCAAAACTTTCAGATTTAATTCGAACCACCAATAATAATCAAGTTTATAATACTATGGAAGTATCTTTAATTTTTATTTCCAATGGTAATCATTATAAAATTGTTAGGACTAGAGATAAATCTAAATCTGCTTCAACTTTATATTCTCTTTACTTAAATGAAGATAATACTTATAAAATTAAGGATATACTATGTGAAGGAGATAAAAATGTAAACAAGGAAATTGAAAGAATTTTACAAATGGATGCAGATTTATTCTTAAATGCTATTTATGTTAGACAAGGAGAAATAGCGGAGCTAATAAGTAAAACCCCTTCTCAGAAAAAAAAACTTATAGCTAAATTATTAGGGATAGATTCCCTTGAAAAATCATGGAATAATATTAAACCATTTATTTCTAACTATGAAAATTTGGAATCAGAATATAAAGGTAAATTATCAAAGAAAGAATTTAATTATAATGAACTTAAAGAGAAACAATTAATCTCTCAAAATTTAAATACAGAAATTACTAAAATTCAAGAAGAATTAAACCAGATTAATACAATTTATTCTGATTTAAAAGTGGAAAAAGATAAATTACAAGATAATAAAGATAAATATTTTAATCTTAAAAATCAAATAGATGTTTCTTTAACCGAAATCGATTTGTTAAAAGAGGAAAAATCTGAACTTCAATCCCAACTAGATGATATTAGAAAAAATGAAATAGAAATTAGAAGACTTGAAAAATATGTAGATAAACTTCCTGTTTATAAAGAATATAGAGAAGCATGTCTTAATTTAATGGAAATCACTAAAAAGAAACAGGATTTAATTAAACAAAAGGAAAATTTTATAGAGCAAAATAATATTCTTTCAGAAAATGAAATAATTTACAATGATTATATTCGTCTTGAAAATATTATTAATGAGTTAAAAGAGGATAAATCAGATATTGAATCAGAACTTAAAGTTTATGATAAAATCATTAAAGATAAAAACTCTATTGAAAAGGAATACAATAAAGAACTCCATAATTTAAATAATTTTAAACAAAAATTAAAAGAAAATTTATCAGAATATCATCAAGATTTAGAAGAGGATTATGCTTTAACTAATGTAAGTAAATTTATTTCAGAATTTATTAAAAACTTGGAAGCTAAAGTCATTGAAATAGAAGATTCTATTTCAAATAAAAAATCACAAAACTCAAAGTTTACAGAAATTATTGCTCAAAATGAAAAACCTTTAAAAGATTTAGAATCTGTTGGAGATAAATGTCCAATATGTCAATCTAATATTTCTAACCAGAAAAAGCTTGATTTGAAAAAATTATATAAAGAATCTATATATGATTCTACTAATATTATAAATCAAAATAAAGAAGATATTAAAAATTTAGAATCTGATAAAATAATTATTAAAGATAAAATTAGCAATCTTATTAATATTGAGAAGGATGTCTCTTCTCATTTATATTTAATAGACAAAATTGAAGAACTAAAAAATAAATTAGATTTAATTAATAAAGAAATTGATAATTTTAATGTTAATAATGATGATTTTAATAATTTAACCGAAAAAATTCAAATCGAAACTGATAGGCGTAATTTATCTAAAGAAGGGTATAATAAATATATTAAGGCTAAAGGTGCTATGGAACTTATAACTCCATTAAATGAAATAGATAATACTTTAAAACTTTTAGAAAATGACCAAGATCATGAAGTTAAAATTATTAAAATAGCTATCAGTAAGGACAGTAGTTTAAATCAAGATATGGATATTGATGAGATAAATGGTAAAATTAATGATTTAGAAAATAAGGTATCTAATTATAATTTACTTCAGGGAACTGTTAAAAATAAAACTAATATTGAATCAAAATTATTATTTAAAAAAGAATCTCTTGAAGAAAAACATCAGCATCTATTAAAATATGAAGAGGCTCTTAAATCATTTAATTATAATGAAGATAAATATAACTCACTTGCTATTCAAATAATTAATATTGAAGATAAAGTCTTAAATTTATCAAATACGAAATCAAGATTAGAAGGAGAGTTAAAATCTATTAACGAAAATATAACTCTACTTCAAAATCAAGAAGATGAATATAAACTTATGGAAATTGAATATAAGAATGTTTCTGATTATAAACTATTTTTAGAAAAGATTCGAAATCTTTTTTCCAAAGAAGGACTTCAAGAGGATTTAAGAAAATTATCTAGACCTACTATTCAAAAATATACTAAAGATTTCTTTGAAGAATTTAATTTTGATTATTCTAGTTTAATTTTAGATGATGATTTTAATGTTACTCTTTATGGTCCTGAAGGAGAATCTAGTTTAAATATGGTTAGTGGTGGTGAAAAAATAGCAATTGCTCTTGCACTTAGACTTGGAATTACTAAAGCAATGAGTAGTGGCACTATAGAAACAATTCTTTTAGACGAACCAACTATCCATCTTGACAGTTATCGTAGAGTAGAATTAATAGCTTTATTAAGAAAAATGTCTTCTCTTCCACAAATGAT
Organism: uncultured Methanobrevibacter sp.; assembly: GCA_900314605.1. Taxonomy (GTDB): domain Archaea; phylum Methanobacteriota; class Methanobacteria; order Methanobacteriales; family Methanobacteriaceae; genus Methanarmilla. The sequence continues at coordinate 64,751 of OMVX01000004.1, forward strand.
TATTGTAACACACGATGAAGAATTGGAAAATGCTGCAGATAATATTATAAAAGTTAATAAAAATAATGGAATTTCTAGTGTTGTTGATGAAGCAGATAAATAATTATTTAAATATAACTTAATATTAATAATCATCTAATTCGTCATATTCTCCATTTACAACATTTTTTATTTCATCTACAATACAGTTAGCATTCCATCCTATAATTGTAGTTGCAATTGATTCTAAATTTTCAGGTACTTCTTCTACACCATAAGGTCTAATAAGAACAATAGGAATATTATAATGTTTAGATGCATTTATTATATCATCTATTTCATCCTTATTATTGTTGTAAACTCCACTAAGTATTATAATAACATCAATTTTATTAAAAAAACTTTCAGGCATATGACTATAAGAAGCAGCCACAGATTCTTTCCATAAAAAATCGGTTTTAGAATATAATTTTTCATAAAATTGCTTATGATCATTTGATTTACTTTCCCCTCGTGAAATTAGTAAATTATAAATTTTATTATCTTTTTCTTCTTCAAACATAATTTGACCTTTTATATTATTTTGTTTAATATACTTATATATATTTAATAATTTTTAATTAATTAATAAATAAATTTTAAATTTATTGTAATTTTATATTATTTTCTTTTTAATTAAACATTCATTTTAAAATATTATTAATTATAATAATAAAATATAATAAATATAATATATTTTTAAACGGATTTTTGTATATTTTTATAGAATTTTATTAGAAAATCATATATAAAATTATTTAAATAAATTTTTATATATTATAATATACTTTTTAAATTAAAAATAAAATTCTTAAATTTAATAAATTAGAATATTTTATAAAAATTCTAATTTTTTAATAATAAATATTAATTTCATTATTAAATTACTATTAAACTATAATAATTTTATTTAGACATTTTTTTTTTTATAAAATATGAAGGTTATATTAAAATGAAAGCTGCGGTTATAGGACTAGGTGTTGAAGGTAGAAGTGCTTCAAAATCTTTATTAAAGCATGGTTGGTCAGTTTATGCATCAGACTTACAGACGGATATTAATTTAAAAGATCTTGGTATGCCTATAACTGATATTAATGTTTCAACCGATAATACAGAACAGATATCAATTGTTGCAGATGATATTTATATTGATTTAGGTTCTAATGATATTAACCAAATTAATTCATGTGATGCAATTGTATTAAGTCCTAGTATGTGGAAAAGTAAGTTTGCAAATCAATTTAAATCCTCAGGTAAATTACTGCAGGATATATTAACCAAACATAGAACAATATATACTATTGGTGTAACTGGAACTAATGGAAAAACTACTTCTGTTTATATGATTAAATCTATTTTAGAAGATGGAGGTAAAAAAGTTTTAGTAGGTGGTAATGCTGGGGGAGGTTTTAAAGGATATTATGATTTGATTCTTGAAGCTTACATTGGAGATTATGATGTTATATTAGTTGAAGTATGTGATATGACCTTAAGTTTCTGTAATGATTGTTTTGATTTTGATCTTATTGCTCTTACTAATATGGGAAATGATCATATGGATGTACATGGTAGTATGGAAAACTATCGAGATGAACTGATTCATTTATTTAACAATAAAAAAATAATCATTCCAGAGAATCATCAATATCTTGAAGATTTTTCTAAAGTCAGCATAAATCATAATATTTTTACAGAGTATCCTTTTGATTTTAATTTAGTTGGTAATTTTAATCGTCTCAATGCTGGTCTTGCTCTAGAAGTTGCTAGAGAAATTGGTATTTCAGATAATATTACAAAGAATACTTTAAAAAATTTCCAAGCGGTAGAAGGAAGACTTAAAGTATTTAACTTATATGAGTCTAGTATTTATATTGGTAAAACTGACAATTCAGATGCTGTTAAATCTATTTTTGATGAGGTTGATTTCTATGCAGCATTTATAGGAACTCCTAGACCTAATGAAAAACATCGTTTAGATATTTTAGATGAAGTTGTTCGTCATAATCCTAAGATTATTATTCTCTTTCCAGGTCTTGCTAATACAATTAATATGGCAAGATATCATCTGGATTTATTAAATTATAAAGGAGAAGTTTATATAGCTAATAATTTAGATGAATTAATTAGTTTTGTAGCAGAATATGCTCATGAAGACCCATTATTTATTGGTGGTAATGGTCAAGAGGTTATTGTTTCTATTCAAAAACGTCTTGAAAAATTATGTAAAGTGTGTAATAGTTAAAAATAGTTTATATTTTAATATTTTTTATTAAAATCGATATCTTTTTAAATGATATCTTTAAGAAATTTATATGAAAAATTCAAATATGATTTTTTATTAACTTATTTATTTTATTTAGGATTGTAATACATGGATAGAGAAGATTTTATTTCTAGTTTGTCTAATGGTGTAGTGGTTTTAGGTGGATGTGGAATAGTAGGTAGTTTAATTGCTCGTATTTTAGCGTCACATAATATTGATGTGACTATTAAGGATTCTGTTTCAGAAACATTTCTCGAACCTATATTTAAAAATGAGGGTGTGCATTTGTGTTTATCTCATCAATTAGATAATAATTCATTTAATAATATATCTGCTATTTTTATTGCCCCAAGTTTACTTAATAATAAAATATTTATGGGAAAGGTTAATAATTTTAATACAAATAATTTACCGATTTATTCTATTGATGAGATTTTAACCTATTTTACTCCTGATAAACCGGTTATAGGTGTAACAGGTACAAATGGTAAAAGTACTACAACACATAGCCTAAAACATATTTTCTCTGTAAATGGTTATAAAGTTCCTAGTCATGGTTTACCTATACAAGGAAATAATGAATATACTCCTTCATTACAATCACGTTTAAGTGGAGATATTGGAATTTTAGAAATAGGTACTTTTGGTATTGCAGGTGAAATCTATACTTCTGCATCTAATTCTCATGTTAATATGGGTGTTATAACTAATATTACACATGATCATTTAAATAATGGTAGTTATGAAGATTATATTAATTGTAAAAAGGAAATGATTCAAGTTGCAGATGAGCTTGTTTTAGATGGGGATGACCCAACATTGTTAAATATTGTAGAAACAGATAATAAAAAAATTTATTATTTTGGTATAAAAGATATGGATAATCCTCTTTTTAAAGATTCTAAATATAATATGACATGTCCAAAATGTGGATGCAAACTTAAATATGATATACATTATCTTAGAAGTTTAGGTGAATTTAATTGTGAGTGTGGTTTTACTAATCCTCCTTTAAATGTTTATGCAGATAATATTCAGATTATTAAAGAAAATAATATTACCAAAACTTCTTATACTATTCACTTTGAAGATCAAGAGTCAGCTACTATTAATTTACCTAATAGTGGTATTCATAATGTTTATAACTCACTTGCAGCTGCTTGTGCCGCTTGGAAATCTGGTTTAGATATTGACCAGATTATTAAAGGAATAGAATCATTTAATGGAGTTCCAGGTAGATTAGAATATATTCATAATGACCCTACAATTATCATAGATTTTGCACATAATCCTGCAGGTGTAGAGACGATTATTAGAACTGTTTTACAACTTAAAACAGATAATAATAAGATTATTGTACTAAATACTATCTCATCAGAAAGTGGACGTGAAGGAGATATGGTTATTGCAGATGTACTTTCAAGTGCTGATATTGTTATTCCTGTCTCTTCATCTTCTGTAGAGATTTCAAAATATATCCAAACTAAGGTTGTTAATTTTGAAAATCAATCTAAGTTTAATAAAACAGGTACATTAGGTTCATCACCAGAACAAGTTGAAGAAGGTTTAAAGTTAGCATTAGAATTAAGTAACTCAAATGATATAATTCTTGTTTTAGGTGAAGCTGGTGTTAAATATTCTAAAAATGCATTAAATAAAATTTTACAATAATCTTAAATCTAATTAACTATATTTAATAATTAAAAAGATAAATAATGGTGTAATAATGGTAAGTGCAGTTGTTACAGGAGCTGGATTAAGTTCTAGAATGATATCTGATTTAGAAAGAAATAATCTTCCTATACAGAATAAATTAACTCTTCCTTTATATAAAGATAAAGATATTTCAAAAACTATCCTGGAGTTTACTTTGGATAATGTATTTAACTCAAATATTGATGAATGTATTTTAGTACTAGGCCATTATAAAGATGAAATTATTGAATCATTAAATCAGGATTACCTTGATAAAGTTAAAATTGTTGAAAATAATCCTAAAGATGTATCTTTATCAATGTCATTATATAATGGTTTAAAAAATATAAACCATGAATATGTCTTATGTGTATCAGCAGACCAACCAACAATTACAAGTAGTACATATAAGAATATTATTAATTCATTTTTTAATAGTAACAATCCTAAAAAATCCATCACCTTTTTAAGAAGAAGAGAAATTGGACATTTAGAAAGTCCTTTAGGCCTTGGTATGCCTTTTACTGTTTCAAAAGACCTTATTATGCCTTATTTAAAAGATGGAGATTCTAATTTAAATCCTATTCTTAGAAAAATATTTGATGATCGAATTCAATTTTATGCTGTTAAAGAACAATTTGACTTTGAACTTGTAAATATCAATCATTATACAGATTTAGAATTTGTTATTAAGAATATAAATTTTCAGAATTACGAATTATAAACTTTTTTTTTATTATAATTATAATTATCTCTTTATTATTTTATTTTCTGAATAATCCATAATAAGATATTTTTAATATTGTTTAATTAAAAGGGATTTATTTTTTAAATATTAAAAATCATTTATTGATTAATTTTTCTATAAATATATATTAAATCATAATTTTATAAATAGAGTAAACAATCATTAAAAATCATTTTTTAAATTATAAATTATAATTTTATAAAGAATTTAATCCTTATAATCACTTTTTGATATTTTTTATTGAAAATTCTATTTTTAATATTACTATTTTAATAAAAAATCATATTTTACAAATAAATTTACAAATAATTATATAATAGTAAGTTAAATTATTATTAATGAATAATAATATAACACTTGTTACTACTCAAAAAAAATTTAATGATATACCTTATATAAATCAGATATATAAAATTAAAAAAATATCACTTATTTATAGTGAACTTAATAATCCTGCTGATTTAGAAAGTAATTCTCTTTTAGAAGAAATGGATATTGATATTCTCAATTTTAAACTTCCATATATAGATTTAATAGATATGACTACAAAAATATCCAAATATTTAATTAAAGAAGCAAAATCTTCTAATGAGATCATAGTAAAATTATCTAATGATAATGGTATCCTTAATATGGCATTATTTTATGCTGCATGTTATAATAAAAAAAATATAAAATCTGTAATTATCTATGATACTAATCTTCACAAAATATTACATTTACCATTATTTGATTTTAAATTATCAGATGCTAAAAAAGTTATATTAAAAAATATCCAAAAAGGAAAAAATTCTATAGAAGATATAGCAAAAGCAGTAGGTCGTAGTAATAGTATGGTCTATAATCATATTAGAGATTTAAAAGACATGGGTTTTATTGAAAAAGATTCCTTAAAAATAAATAATGCTGCTGAAATCATCTTAAGTTTAGAAAATATAAGGTGCTAATATGAATATAACACTAATTTCTCCCATTAATGGTTTTAAATCTTTGTCATTAGCAGTAGATAAATTTAAACCAGAAACTGTTGTTTTACTTACTGATGATAAAAATTCTTCTGAAAACAAAGATATCATGGAAGAATTGTATAAAAAGATGGGACGTTTTTTAGAAATTAAAATTTATGAAATTGATAATAAGGATCTCTACTTAATAGCCTCTCAAACATTTAACATTATTTCTAAAGAAATTAAACAGAATAAAAAAGTTATTTTACATTTAACAGAAGATTATTCTATTCAGGGTATGGCATTATCTTATGCAGCATGTTCATTTATTCATGATATTTATAAATTAACAATAATGGACCCTACTACAGATAAAATAGTAGATTTACCTTTATTTAATTATAATATATCTAAAAATAAAATAAAAATTCTGCTCTATATTAATAATGGAGTAAATAATGTTAAAGATTTATCTGAAAAAACAGAATTATCTTCAAGTATGACCTATAATCATATTAAAGATTTAAGAAAATCAGGTTATATTGACCCTGATAAACTAGAATTAACAACAGCAGGAAAAATAGCAATTTTAAACTTTCAAGAATAATTAATTTTCTATTTATTTAAAACATATTTTAATTTTATAAATAGTATTTTTTATTATATAATTAATTTATAATTTATTAAAAAATTAATTCATAATTTATTAAATTATATGTATTTTAATTATTATTTTGATAATTTATTTATTATAATATTTTTAAATATTTTCAATTATTATTTTTATAAATGATAAATAATAGCTAAGTATTTAATATAATAAAATCATATTAATAAATATAAAATAATTTATTTGTTATAATTTTTTTTTTAAATCCATATTTTATAAGAAAATTTTAAATTATAATAGATAAATCTATTAAATAAATTAATAAAAAGTTATATTAATAATATTAAATCATTAATATTACTAAACCGATTTAATTAATAACGATAAGGTAATTTTTAGAAATAATTATCAATTCATAAATATTTATATGAAATTAATAAGGTGATAAAATGGTACTTTCTAGTATAGGAAAAAAAGGTGTAATGCTTACCAAAGTTGCATTAGAATATGGCAATGAAAGACTTAATCAAATTAATGATGATGAATTAATAAATCTTACTAAAGATTTAGGAAAAAAATACATTAATATATTTGATGAGAAAGCTAATGATATCATGGATAAAACATTAGATAAAGCTAATGATAAATTAGATGATGTTAAAAATGGCGAAGACAATATTTCTAAAGGAAAAGAATATGTTAAAGGCCAAATAAAAGATGCTATTGTTTATGCTGATAGTAAATTCACAAGTTCTGTAGAAGAGACAGAGGTTGAATTATCTTTAAGAAAAAAACAAAGACAAGAAAGAAAAGAATTACTTTCTAAACATAAAGAAGAAATTATTGAATTACAGAAAAAACAGTCTAAAGAACAATATGATGCATTAAAAGATAAAGTCGATGATTTAAAAGTTAAAAAAGATGTTGCAGAAGAAAAACTTAAAGATAGAAAAGATGAATATGTAAAAGATGCAAAATCTACTAAAAATTATGTTAAAAAAACCGCAAAAGATGTTCAGCAAGATATTTCTGATATAAAAGATGCAAAAAAAGATAATAAAGATAAAAAATAGTATTTTTCTATCTATTCTAATTATTAAATTATTTTTTTATTTTTATATTTTTTTGTAAAAGCTATTTTTTATTTATTTATTTATTTATTTTTGATTATTTTTTGTATAAGCTATTTTATTTATTTATTTTATATTTTTATGGAATTGTTATATCATTTAGTTCTCCCTTATTTTTTTGACAAAGCATTTTAAAGTCACATGCATCACATGTTCTTTTATCTGCATTACCTTTCCATGATTTTGATATTTTACATCCATTTTGTTCTTTAATCAATGAAGATTCTATATTATTTACAACTTTATCAAAATTTAAGAGAGCTTCATCTTGTTCTGTTTTATTAATAGGAATAATCCTAATAGATCTATTAATCCTAAATTCATCTGATAAGGTAGGATAATATTTTTCACTACCATCCCATTCTAGTAAAGATTCCTTATCTTCATTAGATATAGATATATCTGTTTTTTCATTAATAATCTCTTCTTTAATTGTAATTAAATCAATTGTTGATGGAACAAGTTCATTTAAGTATAAAATTACTCCTGCTGGTATATGTTTTGCATCTTTTTGTTGACATCTAAGCCATGAGTATGTTAAAACTTGCCATTTATGATGTTTATATGTTTCACTATCTATTGCAGGTCTTTTCATTCCTTTATAATCTAAGATAATTTCATAGTCCTCTTGTTTATTATTATTAAATAAATCTTTAAGATTAGGATTTGCTTTTAATAATTTAATAAATTTATTTTCACTGTTTAGTTCATTATTTTGAATTGTATATGAGTCTAATGATACTTGTTTATTATAATTAGAGGTATTGGATGGTTTTTTATTATTGTCAGTCTTGTCAACTATATTATCTTCTTTTTTATCTATATTCGTATCTATTGATATTAGACAGTCAATTACACCATTTATACCATAATGATTTGATCTACTATTATTTTTATCGTAATTAGGCATATCACGTATACCTTTTATTAATAATTCAGTAGATTTTATTAAAGGAAATATTTCTTTTCCCCATATATTTATTGTTTTTTCAGCTCTAGCACTTGCAATTCTATGATAAGGATTCTCCTCTAATTTATATTTACCAATTTTATCTTCTGGAAGATGTTTTGGGCAAAATTGTTTTAATGGTGAATTGAATCCTCTTGATCTTAATCTTTGGTCTATCATTTCTTCTATTGGTCTTATATCTAATTCCCAGTTCCATGGAAATTCCTGTTTGTCTGTTTCCCATTTAAGAAATGCTTCTTCCATTACTCCATGAATAAATTCACCAAACCATAATTGTATAGGCATTGAAGGAGGTAATGTTCCTTTATTTTGGTATCTATATTGTAAATTACAAGTTAAAAATGACAATAAATCTCCTGTAAGACTATATTCCGGTATAAAATATGGTTTAGACCTTGATTGTAATTTCATAATACCCCTTTATAATATTTTACTACTTTTGTTTTCTTTATTTTAACAATATAATATTATTTTTTATAAAATTTCTTATGATTAAATTAAATATAGCTTCTATTATATCATATATATTTCATCAAAACCTATAAATTCTTTATTTCTATTCCATCCTAATGCAATGTTTGGAATATTTTTATGTTTAGAGTTTGATGAATATCCATAAATGCATGAATTTAAACCAACTAATATTAAAACATCTTGAGCTCTAGAGAATGCAACAAAATAACGTCTTATTAAATCATCAAATGAACGGTCAAGCTGTTCTCTTTTAGGAATATCTAAAGAAGAACTGTGTTTTCTAATTCTATCTTCTAGTTCAAAATCTCCTCCTCCTTTATAAGGATATCGTTGAAAACTAGTACTTTGAAGGTCTTTTTTATATTCAGAACCTACATCAACAATAACAAGAGGAAATTCTAATCCTTTAGACTGATGTATACTCATAATATTTAATCTATCATTTGGTAATGTTTCAAATAAGTCTTCATCTATTTTTAATCCACCATTTGCAATTGGAATAAACACATTCCAATATAATTCATCAATAGATTTTTTTTCTTTAGTTGGATTATCAAAATATATAGTTGAGCCATATTCATTAAAAAAACCTGTTTGAGTAATAGTCTGACAAATTGCCTGTAAATAAACAAGTCCTTCAATATCATCTTGTAAAGAATCAATCCATGTAATAATTTTATATGCTAAATCCATTAAACGTGTATATTTAGGCCATTTATCTAGATTAAAAGGTTTTCTTAACTGCCAATGATTTACAAAACTTTTAAGGTTTATAGGTTCTCTTGGTTCTGGATTTTTATCTATGAATTTCTTAGCTTCCTCTCTCCATTTTTTCATAGACCTAATAGCTGATAACGGAATAGATTTATCTTCCTTTAGAATATTCATATCAGGATCAATACATTCTAGAATAAGCCCACAAAATATTTTAACAGAATCTATGTCTTGAATTTCCTTACCTCTAGGATTAAAAACTTCGATTTTTCGTCTTTCTAGATTTTTTCGAAGAATATAATTAAATTTATTTTTATGTGAACTATTAAGCTCTCTTGGAGAATATGTTAAAAATGCAATATCATTAGGTGAACCATTATCTTTATCTAGGCTAAGTTCAATATATTTTTTATTTTTCTTTTTACTCATATCAAATAATTTAGATTTTTTTGATAAATTACTATGATCTTCACCTTTATTAATTAGTTCAAAAGATTGTGAATCAACAATAGATTTTACTTCTCTTTTAACAGTTCCATTTATAATTAATTCACTAATAAGAGTAGATAAATCCCGACTTAGAATGTCTTGAGAGTTTCTAAATAGTCCAATAATTGGTATATTTTTATCATCATTGATTTTAGGATATTTTATAGGAGGTTTATGAGATACTCGAGCATTTTGATATTCATCATCTAAAGATGCAAAATGATTACAGAGATTAATAATATTTTTACTAGAACGGTAATTGTCTTTTAAATTAATTTCTTTAACATCAATACCTAATTGTTCTCTTGCACGTTTAGGAAAATTAGTAAATAAATCTACAGTTGCACCTCTAAATCGGTATAATGATTGATCATCATCCCCTACAACTGTTATATTACCTCCATTTTTAATAATACCTTTAGCCAGTTTAAAATAGATTTTTTCTTGTAGAAGGTTAGTATCTTGATATTCATCTACAAGAATAAGTTTAATATTATCAAGATAAGTTTTAAATTTATCTGTGTCTAATTTATCTAAAAATAGTTTTTCTAACATTGGAAAATCTATACTGTTTCTAGATTTTAATTCATTTTCATAATCAATAATAGCATCTTTAATAAGTAATTGTCCTGCATCAGAAATATTATTAAAAGCTTCATCAAAATCTACTACATTATAGTACATTTTTTCTCTAATAGCAAGTATACCTTCAGCAATCTTAGTAGGATTTTTAATTGTATCTGTAAATTCTGAAAATTCACCTATATACTCTTGTAAATTTTCATTTAAATATCTGTCATTAGAATATACTCCAATATTAGTCATTGCTGATTTTGCAACATAATTTTCTATTACTGTAGGTAAATTTGTACCAGCTTCACGATTGATTTTTATAAGCTCTGTTGCAACACTATCAATAGTACCAGTTAGTATAAGATTAAAATCTATATGAGCTACTTTTCTTAAATCATCTATATCTATATTATAATCTAATAGTTTAGCTAATAGGTAATCTTTAATTTTATATCCCCAGTCAAGTATTCTACTTGTTAACTCATTAGCTGCTTTACGTGTAAATGTAGTGGCAATAATTGATTCTGGTTCTATTCCATCTACAAAAATATATTTTAATATTTTAAGAACAATTACTGTTGTTTTACCTGAACCAGGTCCTGCAACAATAAAAAGGGATTGATTTAAATCTGCTTCAATAGCAGTACTTTGATCTGAATTTGATGAAATATCACGTTGTAGTATATCTACAACAATTCTTTCAAATTCTTCATAACTTATCATAATAACCCTTTTTAATTTATTTACAATATTTTAAAATTTAATTAATTGAGAACTTTTTTTATTATTTTTTTATTAAAATATATTTTACTATAACTTAATATTTTAGAATTATAGTATCTTTTTATTTAGATTTAAAATTATTATCCCAATGTAATAAAATTTTAAAATTGAAATTATTTTATTATATAAGATTGTTTAGGAATAATTAACCAAGCTAGTATATATAAAATAATACCACTTCCCATCATTAATATTAAAAAAGCAGTAATTAATCTAATTATAGTAGGATCAGTATCCAAATATTCTCCGATTCCACCACATACTCCACCAATAACTCTATTTTGTTCTGAACGATATAATTTTTTTTCTGACATTTTTTTTACTTCCAAAATATATTTTCTAAGAAATAATTAGTTTATAATATTTAAATTTTAAATATAAGTACTTATCTAATAATATTATATATAATATAGTTTATTTATATTAATTTTTTCATTAAATATTAAAAAATTATTTTATTTAGATAATAAAATGTATTTTTTATAGATATAATTGGTTAAAGGATAATATGGTTGATATTCCAGTTGATAAATTTAAGAATGATATTCGATTTAAAAAGAAAATTGAATATATTGAAACCATTCCTTCTCGTAAAGCCACTTTTAAGAAGGTTAATGGTTTAAATGATATTATTCTTAAATATTTAGAAGATAATGATATTAGTTTATATGTACATCAAGCAGATTCATATGAACTTATTAGTGAAGGTAAAAATATTATTATCACAACAGCAACTGCTAGTGGAAAAACCTTATGTTTTAATTTACCTATATTAAATGATTTAATAGAAGATGATAAGGCTACAGCATTATATATTTATCCTGCAAAAGCACTAGCAAATGATCAGTTAATGGTTCTTAATAATTACCAAAATATAATGAATATAGATATAAACCCTGCATGTTATGATGGAGATACTCCTAAAGATGCAAAGTATAATATTAGACAAAATTCCCGTATTATATTAACTAATCCTTACCAGTTACATCATATATTATCATGGCATCATCAATGGGAAAGATTTTATTCTAATCTTAAATATATTGTTATAGATGAATCCCATTATTATAAAGGTATTTTTGGAAGTAATGTTGCATTATTATTTAGAAGACTTAAACGTATTTGTAAGTTTTATGGATCTAATCCTCAGTTTATCTTATCATCTGCAACCCTTGCAAACCCAAAAGAACATGCATATAAATTAACAGGTTGTGATTTTGAGTTAATCTCAAATGACTGCTCTCCAAGGGGAGAGAAAGACTTTATTTTATATAATCCATATAAGAATTATAAAAGAACCAAAAGAAATAATGATAGTGAACCTAGTTTTTATCAACAAATAGAATTTATTTTTTTATTTTTAGTTTTAAAAAATGTTCAAACATTATGTTTTACAGTTTCACGTAAAACTGCAGAGATAATAGCATTATGGGCAAAAAATGATTTGGGCCAGTATAATAGTAAATTGATTAATAGAGTAACACCCTATAGGGCAGGTTATCTACCAGAAGATAGACGTGAAATAGAAAACGGTCTCAAAAATCGCAGTTATATAGGTGTCACTACAACTAATGCTTTAGAACTTGGTATTAATATTGGTACATTAGATGCTGTTATAATATCAGGTTATCCTGGAACTATGGTTTCTGTATGGCAGCAAGGTGGACGATGTGGTCGTGGAAATGATAAATCACTAGTTATTTTAGTTGCTTTTGAAAATCAGTTAGACCAATACTTTATGAACAATCCGGAATTCTTTTTTGGACGAAGTCATGAAAATGCAATTGTAGATTTAAAAAATGATATACTTTTAAATGCACATTTAGAATGTGCTACATGTGAGCTACCTCTTATGAAAGAAGAAATATCTGATTTTTCACCAGATTTAAAAGAAAATGAAGTTGAATATATATTAGAAGAACTATCAAAAAATAAAAACATTAATAAAAATATTAAAAATCAGTATACTTACATTTCAAATGACAGTCCATCATTTCATCATTCATTAGACCAAATATCCAATAATACATTTATGGTTATGTGTAAGGGAAAATTACTAGAAACTATGGAATTATCACAGGTATACAATGAGGCCTATGAAGGTGCAGTTTTAATCCATCATAGTGAAACATATATTGTAGATAATCTTAACTTTAAAAAACACTTTGTAAATGTTATTAAGAAAAATGTAGAATACCATACAATGGTTTTAAAAGATACTGATATTAATATACTGGAAAAACATAAAAAAATTAAAATCGGTAATTTTACTGTACATTTTGGTCTATTAGAAGTTATAGAAAACTATAAAAAATATAATAAATTACACTTTTCAAAACTTATAGGTCAATATAAGCTTAATTTACCTCCTCTAAAATTTAAGACAAAAGGATTATGGTTTACAGTAGATGAAAAAATAAAAGATGAACTTGAAGATAAATATCCAGAAAATAAAAAAGTATTTGCAGGAGGCCTACATGGTGCTGAACATGCACTTATAGGATTATTCCCCCTCCATACAATGTGTGATAGATTTGATATTGGAGGTATGTCAACAAACTACCATTCTGATACAGAAGAGGCAAGTATTTTTATATATGATGCATATGAAGGTGGAATAGGAATAAGTGAAAAGGCAATAGATGTATTTTATGATCTAGTTAAATCAACTAAACAGTTATTAGATACATGTCAATGTGAAGAAGGATGTCCTAAATGTATTTATTCTCCTAAATGTGGAAATGATAATAAACCTCTAGATAAAAATGCAACAAAATATATTCTAGACTATATATTTAATAACTTATCTGATAAAAAAGAAGATATTACTATTATAGATGATGTTGATCTGTTAAATCAAGAATTAAAAAAAGATAAAATAAATGTAAATTCTAATGATGATTTATTTAATCAAATACAGGAATCTCTTAGTAAAGAATTTAGGGAAGTTGAAAGCAGATATGTAGAAGCATTAGACTATTATTATATAAGAGATTATTCAAGAGCTAAAGATATATTAGTTGAAATTATAAATATGGATAAAAACTATTCTAATGCATGGTATTTACTAGGCGATATATTAAATAAACAGGGAGATAAAAAAGGAGCAAAGAATTTCTTAAAAAAAGCATTATCTATTAATCCATCACACACCGATGCAAAAGATTTGTATGAAGAGTTAAATAGAAAATAAGTATGATTTATTAATATTCATTGTATATCTGTGTATATATATATATATCTCATGTTCATTTATAATTTAAAGTTATCAATCATGAAGTAATATAAAGTTTCTGCTTTAATAGTATCACCTTTAAGGTTAAAAACATTTACAACTTATTCTATAACATTATCTCCAATGTAACATTATTCAGACAATAAATCTGTAAGTTCTAAAGCTTAGTTTTATTACTGTCATTATATAACGCTAATGTTATTATAAATGAACTATCCAAGAAATATTTATTCATATTCGATAAACCTCTTTTTTCAATTCTACACTATTTGTAACTTCCTCGGTTTTTACAATACCAATAATATCATTTAAATTAACTTTATTTCTGAATTTTATTTCTGGTTGCCCATCATCAGTTATCCCCCATTCAACTATTGTATTCTCATTAATATCAAAAGCTTTTCTTACATCTTTTGGTATAGAAGTTTGGAAGTTTTTGTATATTTTGGTATTTGCAATCATCATAGTTTTTTCTCCATATTATATTATTTTTTCATATTTTTAATCATATTTTAAATTTAAGGTTTTTCCTCTGAATAAATAAGTCTTTTCTGCACATTTAATATCGGCATTAAAACAAAAGGAAGTTGTTCTAGAGCTATTTGTTAATTTAAATTCTGTTATAGATAAACATATCTGTTAAAAAATAAATTTATGTTATACTAATAATAACTGAATTTATTAAATTTACAAAAAATAAAAAAAATCAAATACTTTCAAATTTTTCTCAAAAAGAAAATATTACATGATACAATCCTTCCATTTAATTTCATGTTCTTTAGAAATATTAACAAGAGTATTCTATAGCAGATTTATATATGGATTTAGTTTAAGAGATTATTTTTAATGTATGTTTTATGTGCATTTTGGAACATATTGTAAACTATTAACTACAGATAAACATATATTCCAAACATAATCTAAAGGGTAATATAAAATAAGAATTATAACTTTCTAATAGTTTTAATGTATTATTAAATGATCTTTTAAATATTGAAAGTATATAAAAGAATCTTGCATAGTGTTATTTAAGAGGACATGAATAGGTTCATTAACAATATGTTCTTGACCAAGTTTTGAAATAATAATGCTTGTTATCTTCAGAAATAAATACATTGACCCCGCTAAAAATAATGTTTCTTTATCACTAAAATAATCTAAATCAAAATAAAATTTACTCTATTTTTTCTTCAAAAAATATCAACTTCTTCAACAATTTTTGAAATTTAAACTTATTTTATCACAAGATAATAATGAATAAACTTAATATTATGATTTATAAGCAAAATAACCTAAAATAATATTGATTTGTTGTTGCTCGTATACAATACAAAATATTTACTAATTTTAACTCTCATATTATACTATTTACAATAACCTTAAATAAGTAGGGTCAATCTGGAGATTTATATTATAAAAACTTTTTGGCTTCTTCTATGAATTCTTCAGCATTGTTTATCCATAATTTTGCAATACTTTCAGTGATACCATCAACAACATCATAATCAGCATCTTCACGCAAAGATTGGGCGCGTACAAGATATTTGGCTATTTTCCTGTCAAAATCACCTTGATTTACATATACTTGACCAAATAAGGAAATTAAACCCTCGTGAGATTTAGGATTATAATCTTTCTTAATCAACAATGTTTGGAAGTTAAAAACATACAGTAATATGCTGCACTAACAGATGTTGCATATTGTTGGTTGTCAAATAATATTTTGCTTGAGATTAATTTATCATTAGCTTTTGAAATATATTCATCCAGTTCAGACAAGCACAACCCCCTCCTCAAGCACATTAGTTAAAAATGAATAATCCTTTGTGTTGTTAAATCTATCAACTGACATAATATGTGGAGAAATCAATTCCTGTTGGTCCAAAACAATATCACCAACAACATCAGTAATAATTGGATCAATTTCTTCCCAATAATCGGAAACTATCAAAATATCAATATCAGAATTTTCAGTATCTTCCCCACGAGCAACAGAACCAAATAATATAATTCTAACTATCTTATCAGAATTAATGGCATTTGCAAACTCATGAGCAATTTTAACACGATTATTCATACATTATCACCAAAAATCTTTATAATTAATGATATTAATTTCATTAATAATAAACATTTTCAAACTCCGACTTTATGAAAAAACAGAAGTAATGTTAATGAATGTTTTCACATATAATATATCGAAAAAACAAGTAAAAACAATTATTTAACTCTAACAAATAATATAACCCTTATAAATCATTAAAATTTTTTTGCCTGATACTATACAGAATATAATGTACTTTTAGGTCTTACAGTATCTTTATATCAGTATTTGATAAATCTCCAATAACCGTTTCATTACATGACTTCATTATAACCCCATCCTCACAGTCATTTTGCATAATAAGAAGAACACGCAACCCTGCAGAGGACACATATTCTAGTTTAGAACAGTCAATAAACACACTGTTGAGAGTATTATCTTTCTTAATCTCCTCATAATTAGCAAGAAGCTTAGGTGCACTCAATGTATCAAGATTTCCTGACAAAACTAAATTTAGCCTGTCACCATCAATTGATGCATCCACATTAAATGACTCTGCCCCGACATCAGAAATGTCAACATTAACTGATTCATCAACTGTAATCTTCCAGATACATATTCTCTTAAAACCTTCCCTAATCTGAGCTACAATCTTAGGATTTGCCTTTTCTAAACTTTTAAACTCAGGCATATGGTCAGCATACGGAAGCCTCTCCAACTTAAATCCCTTGGATTTAATATAATTCATTGCATTCTTCATATTTTCCTGAACATCACCTCGGACGCTAATTGTTATTGTATTTTTTATAGCTTTTACATCAGATTTGTCATCTATTCTATACTTAGACTGCCACATAATCTCCCGTGTTCGCTCCCCATAGAATGATTTTACTATCAAAAGGTAGAGAAGAGGCATCTCAGGGTCAAGAGTAATCCAATATCCACCAACTCTGCAAGAATCTTTTTAATATTGTCACAGAGAACATCCATCCGGAATCTGTAAGATACATCAAGAGTTCTTCTGTTGTTATACATACCTCCCCCTCAATCTTATCAAATGCAGACTTAAGCGATTGATAATTAGTTGCATCTACACCCTCGAAATTAACAATTTTTTTCTGCTCTTCATCTAGAAGTGACATAATAGCCGGTTCAACTTCATTAATAGTTGCGGGAAGCTCCATTCCAACATATTTCTTGCCACTTTTTGCAAATTCAATGGCTCTAGGTGTGAAACCACATGGCAAGTCATCTTCAGTAAAACCAGATTCTTTAGCTATTTTTCCATTAGTAAAATATCTTTAGGGGTCTGAAATTTTTCGAAGAAAAATCCTTTTAATTGCTCTTATTTTTATTATTTATCATATCACTATAGAATAGTTTATAAAAATACAAATCA
>OMVX01000027.1 GCA_900314605.1 uncultured Methanobrevibacter sp.
ATATTTTTTTATTTCTGGAATCAACAAAAAATTTAAATAATTCGAAAACTAAATCATTATTTGTGGGTTTGTTTTTCGGTTTCATATATAAAATTAAACTCACAACTCATTTAAAGCTTTTTAAATTCTTTTACAGTTGAAATTAGTTATGATATTTTAGTTTTTTTTATAAATATTATTTATATTATGTTGTTTATGTATTGCTATTTTTTTTTTAAGTTGTTTTATTAAAATTAAAGAAGAAAGGATTATTTTAGAATTAATATGTTGATAAGTTATTTTAATTATGCTTAGACTTGATTAAATCGTTATTAAAGGATTTGTAATAAATTAAAGTCTATTTTAACTCATAGAACAATTTCAAGTGTAAATTAAAATAAGCATATATTTTTTTAAGTTAATCGAGGTTTTATCAGTTAAATTTTTTACAGCCCCTTTTATTTTAGAATATTATTATTTTATATATTCTAAATAAGATAATTAATATTGAATAAATAAAATATAATTTTATGAAATATTTATTAATAATTAAATCATGATTTAATTTTACAGGTTTTTTTATAAATTAGAGGTATAATATGGCTTATAATCAATTAGTTAATGGTAAAAAAGGAGATAAACATTTTTTACTAGGTAATGAAGCAGCTGTTAGAGGTGCAATTGAGGCTGGTTTATCTGTTGCAGCTACTTATCCTGGAACTCCTTCATCTGAAATAGGAAATATATTATCATTTATAGCAAAAGATGCAGAAATTTATTTTGAATTTTCTACTAATGAAAAGGTTGCTATGGAAGTTGTAGCTACATCTGCGGTAAGTGGTCTTAGATCTTTTACATTTATGAAACATGTAGGTTTAAATGTAGCATCTGATTCATTTGTTACTACTGCCTATTCTGGTGTTAAGGGAGGTATGGTTGTACTTGTTGCTGATGACCCTTCAGTATTTTCATCACAAAATGAACAAGATACAAGAAATTATGCACGTCTTGCTAATATGCCTCTTTTAGAACCATCTAATCCTCAGGAAGTAAAAGATATGGTGGTTTATGGTTTTGAATTATCAGAAGAGTTAGAAATACCTGTTATTGTTAGAACCACTACAAGAGTATCTCATATGAGGGGAATTGTTGAATTTGGGGATATTAAGCCTCAAAATGGTAAAAACATTGAAGGAAAACATTATAATGTAGGTCATTTTATTAAGAATCCTAATGCTTATGTTCCTGTTCCTGCAAATTCTGTAGGAATGCATAAAAGATTAACTGAAAAAATTGAAAAACTTCAAAAGAAAAATTCATCACTTCCGATTAATCAGGTCGTTGAAATTAAAGAAAATGCTAAAATCGGTGTAATATCTTCAAGTAGTGCTTATAATTATGCTTATGATGTTGCAGTTTTGGATAATTTAGATATGAAAATTTTAAAATTAACTTTGTCTTACCCTACATCTTATGATTTAATCTATGATTTTATTAAAGATTTAGATATGGTATTTGTTGTGGAAGAAGTTGATCCTATATGTGAAAGAGAAGTTCTTATGACAGTTGGAATGAATGGATTAAATATACCAGTTCATGGTAAAATAGATAAAACATTCCCAATGGTTGAAGAGTTTAACTGTGATATTGTAAGAGAAGGATTTAATAAAATATTAAATTACACTGATACTAATATATCATTTGATTTAAGTTCTTCATTAGAAAAAATTATTGATAATTTACCAACAAGAGCACCAACATTATGTGCAGGTTGCTCACACAGGGCAACATACTATGGTGTAAAACAAGCATTAAAAGAAGCTTATATTAATGAAGACAATGTTATTTTTGCATCTGATATTGGATGTTATACTCTTGGATTAAACTCTCCTTATAATATAGTAGATTATCTTTTAAGTATGGGTTCAAGTGTAGGTGATGGTTGTGGATTTGCAATGGCAACAGACCAGAGAGTAATAAGTTTTATTGGAGATTCAACATTCTTCCATAGTGGAGTTTCACCTTTAATCAATGCAGTACATAATAAGCAGAATTTTATTGTAACGGTTTTAGATAATCGTATAACTGCAATGACTGGAGGCCAACCAAATCCAGGTATGCCTGTTGATGGTATGGGTGATGAAGCACCTGAAATCTCAATAAGAGAACTTGCATTAGCAACTGGTGCTAGTTTTGTACGTGTAATTAATCCTTTAAATTTAAAACAAACAGTAGATACTTATAAAAAAGCTTTAGAAAATGAGGGAGTTTCAGTAATTATTGCTAAATCTCCATGTACATTAATTAAAGGAGTTAATAAAAAGCCTCCAGTTAAAGTAAATTATGATAAATGTAATAAATGTGATTCTTGCATTAATAATTTAGCATGTCCAGCTATAAGTAAAATTGAAGGTAAAATAGTAGTTGATACATCAATGTGTAATGGTTGTTCAATATGCAGTCAAATATGTAATTATGACGCATTTGAAATTATTAACTAAATGATTTATGAATTTTAAGAGGTTATTATTATGGTTAAAGATAATTATTCAATTTACATATGTGGAGTAGGTGGCCAAGGTATTATTAAAACTTCTACAATAATTGGTGAAGCTGGAATGGATGAAGGTTTAAATGTAGTCATGAGTGAAATTCACGGAATGAGTCAAAGAGGAGGTTCTGTATCAACAGAAATTAAAATAGGAGAATATAAAAGTTCAATTATAGAAGACCATACTTCTAATATGATTTTAGGTTTTGAACCATTAGAAGTAGTAAGAGGATTATCTAAAGCAAATAAAGATACTTCCTTGGTTTTTAATACTTATCCAATTGTTCCAGCACAAATTACAGGAACAAATTCTTATCCTAATGTTGATTCAATAGTTAGCTCCTTAAAAGATAATTATAATAAGGTTTATCCTGTAGAAGGTAGTAAATATGCAGAAGAAGCAGGAAACATACTATCATTAAATATGGTTCTACTTGGTTCTGCAGTTGCAGTAAATTCATTTCCAATAGAAAAAGAGAATATTATTAAAGCTATGAAGAATAATTTAAATGAAAAATTCCATAAAATGAATCTTAAAGCATTTGAATATGGTTATAATGCTATAAAATAATTAATTTATTTTTAGCTAATTAAATTTAAAAGATTAAAAATTAAATGAGTCTTTTTACAGTATTATTAATTAATTAATATTTTTAGATTTTATTTAAGGTGAAATAATGTCATATAAAGTTAAAAATGCTATTATCAAAAGAAAAAATGATGGTTCAGATCAATTTGATTTTGTTGATTCTGAAGGGATTTTTGATGATAAGGAAATTTTAGTTGCTATAGATAGTGATGATTTAATCACTATACAATTATTAATTAATGGAATTATCCGAAATGATTTTAAAAATTGGAATCTTATAGACCAATTTGATGAAAATGACAGTTTAAAAACTTTATTTATTAAATTAGGTTATTCTAAAGAAGATTTACTTGAATTTTTAAAGCAATTCTAAATTTTATTTTTATTTTCATAATTTTAGCTATTTTATATCATCTATGATTTATTATTAGTTTTATTAAGAGTATTTTTTAAAAATTTATAATAAGTTTTTGGTGAAATTTTGTCTGAATTTAAATTACTTAATATTGATAGTTTCACAGAATATGAAATCATTATGGCTGTAGATTTTAATGAGGATAATCAGGTTGAAAATCAGGAATTTTATACAGGATCTTATTGGTCTGAGAATCCTGCAGATTTAAGAGAGAATTTAGCATTTATTTGTGATGTTGAAAAACAAGAATCCTGGAATAATTTTTTTAATAATTTTATGTATTTACTTGAAAATGGAGAATTAATAGAAGAGTTAAGGAATCTTAAACAAAAAGATGATTATTATATTTTTGATGATGAAGAAATAAAAATAGTTTTAACAGAAGAGGATTAATTTTCTAAAATCCTTTTTATTAAATTAACACATTTATTAGGATAAAAAATTAAAAAAAAGTTAATTTGTAAATTATTTACAAATTAGCAATGTCTTTTTCATCAAATAAATTAGCATTATTTGATTCCAGAAGTTTTTTAGCTTTTTCGTAATTTTCTACTTTAATTACTACTACTGCTTCATCTGTTTTGTTATTTGCAAATGCATAAACATATTCAAGGTTAATATTTTCCCCTTCTAAAATTTCTAAAAGAGAGTTTAATCCATTTGGTTCATCTGGAATTCCAATAACAATAACTTCACTTTCTTTTACAATAAATCCCTCATTTTGAAGGGTTTTTTTAGTTTTTTCATTATCCGTTACAATTAACCTTAATATTCCAAATTCTGTACCATCAGCAATTGATAATGCACGAATATTTATTCCTTCTTTAGATATTTCATTAATTGCTTTTTTTACTTTTCCTTCACTATTTTCAACAAAAACTGATATTTGTTTAACTACCATATTAATCACCTATTTAAAGTTCCTTTCATCTATAACTCTCACTGCTTTTCCTTCACTTCGTGGAAGGGAACCTGGTTCCACAAGTGTTACATCTACTCTAAGACCTATTTCTTTTGAAATACTCTTAGCTATCTTATATTTCATTTGGTCTAATGCTTTCATTTCATCTGAAAATATTTCTGGTGTAATTTCAACTTTAATTTCAAGTTCATCTAATGTGTCTGGCCTTGTAACATGTATTTGATAATTTGGACTTGCTTTACTGACTTTAAGTAGTCCTCTTTCAATTTGTGATGGGAAAACCATTACTCCTCTGATTTTCATCATATCATCAGTTCTTCCTGTAATTCTAGTCATCCTTACTGTAGTTCTTCCACATTCACATTTACCATGTACTAATGATGTTACATCTCTAGTTCTAAATCTTAAAATAGGCATTCCTGTTTTTGTAAGACAGGTTAAAACAAGTTCTCCTCTTTTCCCATCTTCTAAAACTTCTAAAGTATTTGGATCAATAATTTCAGGATAAAAATGATCTTCTTGAATATGCATTCCATTTCTCTCAAGACATTCATTAGATACTCCAGGACCTATTATCTCAGTAAGGCCGTAAATATTTAGTGCTTTAATTCCTAATTTTTCTTCTATTCTTTTTCTCATTTCTTCGGTCCACATTTCAGCACCAAAGATACCAGTTTTAAGATGAATATCTTCTGGTCCATATCCTTCTTCTTCAAGTGCTTCTCCAAGATACATTGCATAGGAAGGAGTACATGTTAATATAGCAGGTTTAAAATCTCTCATTATTTCAAGTTGTCTTTTAGTATTACCTGAGGACATTGGAATAACTGCAGCTCCAAATTTTCTAGCTCCATGGTCTATACCAAAACCTCCGGTGAATAAACCATACCCATAACAGTTTTGTATTTTATCTCTTTTTTCACCTTCAGCCATACCAATTGCCCTTGCAGATATTTCAGCCCAAATGTCAATATCTTCTTTTGTATAACATGTAACAGTTGCAGTTCCAGTTGTACCTGATGATGCATGAATCTCTTCAATTTCTTCAGGAGGTACTGCTACCATTTCAAATGGATATGCTGCTCTTAAATCATCTTTTGTTGTAAATGGAATTTTTTGAATGTCTTCTAAACTTTGGATATCCTCAACTTTAAGACCTATTTCATCAAATTTTTTGTGATAGAATGGTACTTTATCATAAGCTAATTTTACCACTTTTTTAAGCCTTTCTAATTGTAATTCTTTCCTTTCTTCAGGATCCATACATTCCATTTTTTTATTCCATATCATTATATCACTTGATTTTTTTATATTTTAAAATTAATATTAATTTTATTAGTATATTTTTATTATATAAATCTTATTTAAATCTTTATTCATGGTTTTTATTTATTAGTTTTCTATATTTTACACATTTTTTATAAAATCGACAATTTTTTCTGTTTGTTCTATTGTTTTTTTATATTTTAAGGGAAGAACACCTTATTTTTTATGAAAATTAATATATTTTGATTTAAAAATAAGTTCATTATTTAATATGCTTTCCTTTTTTAAGTTAAAATTTTACTTTTTTTAATAATATTTTCCTTAATAATATAATTCCTATTAACATTTTATAGTCTTTTAAAGTTTTTTTTATTTTTTAAATTAATTATTTGTTCTTTTATTTTTCCAAATATTTTTCTATTTTTTAATTTTTTTTAAGTAATATAATTAGTTTCACTAAATGTAAATCTTTATATATTTTATAAATATTATTTTAATATAAGAATTTTTGAATATTATTAATTTTTAAAATTCAATAATGTTTTATTCAGTTCCGATTTTATAAATTTATTAATATGTTTATTCTTTATTTAATTTTTTATACGATTAAATAAATTCTTTTCAATTTTTATAATTTTTTTTTTTAAAATTATGTATTTTTTGAGAGGGGCAATATGAATTTTTTAATTTTAATTTTAGTTTTTATAATCTATCTATTTTCAGTTGTTTATGTAGGTTATATTGCTTATAAAAGAACAGATTCTTCAGAGGATTATTTACTTGCAGGAAGGAACACTCACCCGTATATTATGGCAATAAGTTACGGTGCAACATTTATTTCTACAGCAGCTATTGTAGGTTTTGGAGGGATTGCTGGTAAGTATGGTATGAGTATTTTATGGCTTGCATTTTTAAATTTATCTGTTGGAATATTTATTGCATTTGTATTTTTAGGTAAAAGAACTCGTAGAATGGGGGTAAATTTAAATTCTGTCACTTTTCCAGATTTTTTATCACGGAGATTTAATAGCCGATTTTTAAAAATATTTTCTGGACTTATTATATTTTTAATAATGCCCTTATATTCTTCAGTAGTTTTAATAGGGGCAGCAAGATTTATAGAAACATCTCTTAATCTTGATTTTTACATTGCATTATTTTTATTTTCTATAATTATTGCAGCGTATGTATTCTATGGTGGAATTAAAGGTGTTATGTATACTGATGCTTTACAGGGAACAATAATGTTCTGTGGAATGATATTTTTATTAATCTTTGTTTATTGGATTCTCGGTGGTGTTGACCATGCAAATACTGCATTAACTAATATGTCTTCTTTATATCCTAAAGAAGCATTAGCTCAGGGAGGAACAGGATTTACAAGCTTTCCAACTCTATTTAGTCCGTTTTGGTGGTATCTGGTATCTACATTAATCATGGGTGTTGGTATTGGTACTATTGCTCAGCCACAGTTAATCGTCCGTTTTATGACGGTTAAATCTGATAGGGAATTAAACAGATCTGTTCTTATTGGAGGAATTTTTATTGCAATTATGCCTGTTACTGCATATATTGTTGGTTCACTTTCCAATGTATATTTCTATCAGAAACTTGGAAAAACTGCAGTTGAGGTTGTAGGGGGAAATATAGATAAGATTATTCCAACATTTATTGATATGGCACTTCCAGAATGGTTTGTTTATATATTTTTATTAACATTACTTGCTGCAGCAATGAGTACATTATCTTCTCTTTATCATATTCAGGGAACATCTTTTGGTAGTGATATTTTTTCATCTATAAAAAATACAAAGGCAGAGGATTTATTAGGTCTTACTAAAATAGGTATTTTAATGGCAGTTATAATTTCACTTATATTAAGTTTTATATTACCTGCAAGTGTAATTGCTGTTGGAACTTCCTTGTTTATGGGTATTTGTGCAGCTTCATTTTTACCAGTATTTATTGCATCTATTTATTGGAAAAGGACAACAAGAGAAGGTGCAATTGCAAGTATAATTTCAGGATTATTGGCTAGTTTGTTCTGTTTATTATTCATGTATGACAAATCTGCTACAACTTTAGGTATTTGTAAGTTTATATTTGCTAAACCTGTTTTAATTCAAACAATGCCATGGCCTTATATAGACCCTTTAATTTTCGGTGTTCCAGTATCTATTATATTTTTAATAGTTGTAAGTTTACTTACAAAACCATTAGATAAAGATTTAGTTGAAAAAGCTTTTAAATAATATAAACAGGCAGTGGTGATATTATGACTGTTTTAGGTATAGAAGACCCTATGATATGGGGATGTTTATTACTTATTGTACTTTTTACAATTCTATGTATTGTTTATGGGGTTGTAAATTGGAATAAAGGTGAAGAATAATTATATTATTTTCACTTTTTTATTTTCTTTTTTTGTATAATCTTTATAATTTATTTTTATTTTTTCATTAGATTATCCTTTTTTTAGTTTTATTTAATATTTTTAATAGTTTTTTAATCTTTTTTTTATTTAATTATCCTTTTAGTTTTTTTTAATATTTTTAATAGTTTTTTAATCTTTTTTTTATTTAATTATCCTTTTAGTTTTTTTTAATATTTTTAATAGTTTTTTAATCTTTTTTTTATTGAATTACCTTTTTTTTATTTTAATATTTATTATTTAATTTTTTTTTAAATAATTTACTTGTTTGCCTTACAATTCTTAAAATATAATATTTAAATATTTAATTTATATAAAATATAATAAAGATAAAAATTTAAAATAATTAATATAAGTTTATATATATTTAAGTATTAATTTTAGGAGGAAATATTATGAGAATCATGAATGATGTTGTTGGTAAAGAAGTAGTAGATTCAAATGGTATGTTAATAGGTGTTGTAGGTGATTTACAATTTGATGTAGAATCAAAAGAATTATTGGCTTTAATTTTAAAGCAAAAAGGTTTTTCATTTTCTTTTAGTTCTTCTAACAATGAAAGGGTTGTACCATATGATTCAATTAAAAAGATTGGGGATGTAATTCTCCTTAAAGATGAGTACGATATTTAAGTTAATTTATATTTTAATATATAATTTATTTTTATAGGTATTATTATGGCTTTAAAAGATTATTTAATTGAAATTTTAATTGAGAATAAGGTTTTTGAACAAGGTCATTTTGTATTAGCTTCAGGTAAAGAAAGTGATTATTATGTTAATATGAAAAAAGCAATCACCAATCCATTAATTCTAAAAACCATTGGAGAAATGATAACTGAAGCGATTGAAAATGATGATATTGATAAAATTGCAGGTCCTGCATTAGGTGCTGTTCCTATTGCAACAGCTTCTTCAATTTTAAGCGATATTCCTCTTTTAATGATTAGGAAAGAAAAAAAGAGTTATGGTACTTCTAAACAAATTGAAGGTGAACTTAATGAAGGAGATAATGTAATAGTGGTTGAAGATGTTACAACTACTGGAGGGTCTCTTTTAAAAGCTATAAAAGTTATTGAAGAAAATGGTGGAATTGTTAAAAGAGCTTTTGTCTGTGTTGATAGAGAAGAGGGTGCTATAGAAAAATTTAAAAAGGAAGGAATTAAATTAGAACCTTTAATCTCTGTTAGCGAGTTTTTCAATAATTAATTTCATTTTAAACCTTTTTTTTAATAATATTTTTTCTTTTCTAATTAGTTATTTTTTTCTTTTATTTATCTTATTTTTTTTATTGTCTCATAAAATTTTATATCATGTATATTGAAGTTTTTTTTTTAGATTATAACTTTGTATTTAATTTTAAATGGATTATATATTTATCTGATTGTTTATCAGTGATTTATCACTATTTGGATTTATAATTTCTCCATCTAAAACTTCAATAAATCTGTTAGCTAGTTTGGCTACATTCATATCATGAGTTACAATTATTAATGTTACTTTTTTATCTTTATGTAAATCAATTAGTAATTTTAGGATTTTATTACTTGTTTTAGAATCTAATGATCCTGTTGGTTCATCTGCTAATATTATTGATGGATTGTTTGCAAGTGCTCGAGCAATTGCAACTCTTTGACGTTCACCACCAGATAATTTACTTGGCAAAATATCTGCTTTATCATAAAGACCAACATCTTCTAATAATTTCAATGCACGTTCTTTCATCTTACTTGATGAAAGTTTCTGAGTGTACATTGGAATTTCTATATTTTCACGAACAGTAATATTAGGAATTAAATTATGTAATTGGAAGATAAAACCTATTTGTTCTGATCTAAATTTATTTAATTTTTTATCAGATTTCAAATCTTTACCAGCAACATTAATTTTCCCTGAATCAGGAATATCTAAAGCACCAAGCATATTTAATAATGTGGATTTACCTGAACCTGACGGTCCAATAATTGATACAAATTCTCCCTCTTTAATTGTGAGATTAATACCATTTAATGCCTTAATTTTTCCTTTTTCATATGATTTATATAAATCTTTGATTTCTACTGCATTCATTATAATAACCTCATTCATATCTTAATGCCTCAGTTGGAGGTAATTTAACAGCTTTAATTGCAGGATATAATCCTCCAATTATACCAACAATAATAGCAATTACAAATGCTTGAATAAATATTTTAGGAGTAAATAGTGGTGTTATTTTCATATATGGGGCCAATATTACACAAGCATAATATCCAATAATAGAACCAATAATTGCAGAAACAATTGTAATAACTAAAGATTCTCCTATAATCATTGTAAGTATTTTCGTATTAGACCACCCTACAGCTTTTAAAACCCCTATTTCTCTGGTTCTTTCAAATACTGACATTAACATAGTGTTAATAATACCTAACCCTCCAATTATTATTGCAAGAAGAGATATTGCCCAGGTAGATGCTTGAAGCATATTTAACATTTTTGCCATCTGTCCCATTTCCATTACTGAGGTGATGGTTTGAATATCGTCACCATATTTTTTATCTATTCTATCTGCTACTTTCTTTGCATCTTCACCTTTTTTTACTTTTACATAAATATTGGATATAGAATCTTCATTGTCCATTAAATCTTGAACTTTAGAAAGGGAAGTAAATACTCCACTGGCCATACTCTGATCTCCAGTTTCACTTATACCTACAACTTCAAAGTTTTCACCATCTATTTTAATTGTGTCTCCAATTTTGTAATCATTATCTTCAGCATAAATATTTCCAATTATTACTTCATTAGCATTATCTTTAAAAATTCGACCTTCTTTAACAGAAATATCTGCTAATCCAGTACCATTGGAATTTACACCAATTAGTGTTTTCATATAATCATCACCAATTGAAGTAAGAACAACATAAATAGGGTAAGCTTCGTCTACGCCAGG
Source organism: uncultured Methanobrevibacter sp. (assembly GCA_900314605.1). Classification (GTDB taxonomy): domain Archaea; phylum Methanobacteriota; class Methanobacteria; order Methanobacteriales; family Methanobacteriaceae; genus Methanarmilla. The sequence goes on from OMVX01000027.1 coordinate 11,088, forward strand.
TACAGTTTTAATTTTATCTGTCCATGATGAATCAATGGTATTTGTTCCAAATGCTGAATTTCCTGTTTCTTTACCTGCAATGGAAAAATCTGCTCCTCCTGCATGGATTGTATCTTCAAAAGTATTTATTAAACCGTCGGTTATTCCTCCAAGAGCAACAATAACTATAATTCCTATAGCAATACCTATGATTGACATTATTGCACTATTTTTTCTTCTAAATGGATTTTTAATAATAAATTTTAAAAATGACATATTAATAAATAGGTTACTTCTATATATAAAAATGTATATTAAAATAATTACAATATTAAAATGAGGTTTATAATGCATAAAAAAACTATTCTGGAAAATATTGATAAAATCCACACTACTGAAATGGGTATTGTAAGAATACGAAAAAATTTAGAAATAAATGAGGACCCAGTTAATTATTGTATATTAAAAATTCATGATGATGATGCAATCATCACCAAAAAGGGAAAAAACTATTATATTGATGTTGATGACTGTATTATTACAATTAATTCAAGTAGTTTTACAATTATAACTGCTCATAAAAAATAATAAGGTTAAATCTCTTTTTAAACATTTCTTAAATCAATACTCTTAATCAAATCCTTGATAATGTCAGTCTAAATACTGTTCATCAGTTAATATATGTGTTATCCTTACTCCTCTTCTGTTAAAAGTATACTTATGATATGGAGTATGTTATATATCCTATAAACATTAATACTCCAAAATAATCTCATTTCTCATTGGTTTTAGAATAAATAACTTCTATTTTACTATATTTTTTGATGTTGTTTCCATTTCTTTTTTTTTTGCTGTTTTATAGTTTTTATCTTTGATTTTAATTGTATTTTTTCTTTATTATTTTTTTTATTCTTCTTTTTCAATTATTTTATTTTTTTTATTTTTTTTTCAGGTGCTAGTGTATTTTGAGGAATATGGTCTTTAACTATCTTTGTATTGTGTTATATATATTGTTATATTTAATACTAGAAAAATTAAGTAATTTTATTATGAAATATATAATAAAGATTATGTAATTGTCTTTTCTATAGAAAAATCTAGCACTCTAACCTAAAATTAAAATTATTAATAATATTTATTAATTTTAAAATTATAGTATACTCATGGGTAATATATATAAAATTTTAGATGCCTCTGCATTTATTGGAGGATACCAAGTAGAAGATAATTTAAATTACACAGTACCTGAAATAACTTCAGAAGTTAAGGATTTAAAAAGTAAAATCTATTTAGATCAAATTATTTCAGAGGGTAAGTTAACTATTAAATCTCCGCAGGAATTTTATATTAATAAATTAATTGAAATAATTAAAACATCAGGTGATGAGTTAAGATTATCATATCCAGATAGACAATTACTTGCTTTAGCTTTAGAGATAAATGATTATAAGGATAATATTCTTTTTTTAACTGATGATTATTCTATTCAAAATGTTTTAAAAATTTTAAATATTCCATTCCAATCTATTATGACAGAGGGGATTAAAGGAGTTTATAATTGGGTTAAAACCTGTGAAGGTTGTAAAAAGGAGTACTCTTCAGATTATGAAGAGGAACTTTGTGAGATTTGTGGTTCTAAAATCTTTAAAAGAAGAATTAAAAATTAAATTAATAATTTAAGTTGATATAATGAATATTGGAATTGTTGTACATGGACCGAATATTATAGATTCTACTTATGCTATTAAAATTATTAAGTTTTTATCTGAATATTTTAATGTTTCATGTAGATTAGGAGGAACTATGGGTAGAACAGCAGTTATTGATGCTGCTTTAGAGGATATTATTGATATTTCCCGTAAATTAGTTCCTAGTGATTCTATTTCAATTTTTGCAGATGAAGGGGCAGATGGAATCTTTTTACTTAATTATGGAAAATCATCTACAACAGGTCATGTTTTTGGATATAAAGTTGTTCATCATTATATGGATAAAAATTTTCATAAAGATATTCCACTGATACAGATTGAACGCCCTGGAGAAGATGATGGTAGTATAATTATATGGAATTTACCTTCAAATTTAAATGATAATTTTAGACCAATTATTGATATGCTTATAGATGAATTTAATATTATTGAAGTAAGTCCTAAAGAAATTGAAGATAAACACTTTGTTATAGATGACAGTGAAAGATTAAACTTAAGTTTAAATTCCTCCAGCGAAGATAAGCAATATTCAGATAAGGATTCTTCTGTAAAAATTATAAGGCATATTCATGGTGTAAGCCCTGGAGAGAATATTCTTGTAAATGGTACGGTTATCGGCAAATCAAACTCTTCAAAACTATCTTTAGTTTCTGTTAATGGTATTATAGTAGAGATTATCGGTGGAGAAATTAAAAAACATGGAGTGGAAAAATTAGGTAAAATAGATTTAAATAATGCCATTGTTAAGACAGGTTTACTTAGACGTAGTGAAATAGAGCCTAGAGTTATAAAACATGAGCATGATGAAAATCAAATTAAAGTAGCCTTTCTAGACCATGCTGCTGAAGATGTATATAGTCTTAAAAATATGGATTTGATTATAACTGTTGGTGATGATACAACATTACTTGCCTCTGATATTTTATTTAGATTTCAAATACCAATTATCGGAATAACTGATGGAGATTTAGATAAATTAGTTGAAAAAGGATATAAATCTAATGATTCTATTATATTCCAACTTGAAGAAGGTAATGATGATATTTTAGGTTCTAAAATTTTTACAGAACTATTTAATAATCAAAATTGTTTCATTATTAATTCAAATTCCCTTAGTTTAAATCAAATCATTGATGAGTTAAAAGAAGAAATAATAGAAATTATAAAAGAAATGAATATTAAATATATTATTAAATAATATCAATTTTTTAAATCAATATTAGTAGGGATCTTTATGGATTTGACTAGTTTAGTAAATTCAATTCAGGAATTTAAAGGTGTTACTCGTAAAAATTCTATATCTGAAGTTACAGATATTTTAAAATCTGTTTATAATATTTCTGGTGATGTTCTTCTTGATTTTGGAGATGATGCATCTGCTATAGATATTGGTAATAATCAAATAGTACTCTTTGCTGCAGATGGTATTTGGGGTCAATTAATAGATTTTGATCCTTATTGGGCAGGATATTGTTCTGTTTTAGTAAATGTTAATGATATTGCGGCAATGGGAGGTAAACCTATTGCTATGGTTAATATTTTATCTGTTAATAATGATGATGCATGTAAAAAGATTATGGAAGGAATAAAATTTGGTTGTGAAAAATTTAAAGTTCCTATGGTTGGTGGACACTTCCATCCTGATGCTGAATTTAATTCTATTGGAGTTGCAATTGTCGGTATTGCTGATAAAGATAAAATCATATCATCATCTAATGCAAATGTAGGAGATAAAGTACTTGTTTCTATTGATTTGGATGGAAGATTTTATGATAAAGAAACTAAATTAAATTGGGATACTACCTATTTTAAAGATGACAAACTTGTTCAAGATCAGATTAAAGCTATAAATAAAATTGCAGTTGAAAAATTACCTAGTGCTGGAAAGGATATAAGTAATCCTGGAATTTTAGGAACATTAGAAATGCTACTTGAAGCATCAAATGTAGGAGCTTGCATAAATTTAGAAGAAATTCCTAAAAAGGAAGATATTCCATGGGATGTATGGTTAAAAGTTTATCCTGGAGCAGGATTTATTTTAACTGCTCCTGAAGAAAACTGTAATAAGATTATAGAATATCTTGAAGAATATTCCCTTACAACTAATGTTGTTGGAGAAATAATAAATGACAAAATACTTTATTTAGAAAATCAAAATGAAAAAGTAGAAATATTTAGACAAGATGAAAATCCAGTTTTAATATTTAAAAAATAGTTAATTTTTTATTTTATATTATTTCACTATAAAATAATTAATATTTACAAGTTTATTATTAATTTATAAGTTTAATATTAAATTTTATTAGAGTATAATAATAGGGAGATTTTATGTTAATAACAATTAATGGAGAAGAATTAGAAATTGCTGATGGCTCTACTATTGAAGATGCTATTCAGATTTCAAATGCTCCTTATACTCCAGGAAGCATGTTATGCTTAATTAAAGGAGAAAAGGAAATAGAAAAAAATATTAACAAATTTAAAATCAAAACTCCTAAAGGAAGTATTATCATTGAGATGGTTGAGGAATTAGCTGCTAAACCTATTATTGATGTTTGGAAAGAAAAATACCAAGAATTTATAGGTTGTTCAATTAGGTGGACTTCATCTACTGAAATTGCAGCAGGTCCTATTTCCACAGATTTGGAACCATGTCGCAGTGAATATAAATACAATGATTTAGAAGTGGTTTTAAGTTTATCTGGTTTTAGTAATGAATCTACACATATAATATTTTCTACAGATAAGCATTTTAGTACATATGGAGTTCCTGAACATAATAGGGGAGTTTTTGCTAATGTTATCGGTGGTAAAAAAACATTATCTCTTTTAAATGAAGATGATAATATTTTGGATATTGAACCAATTATTGAAAGAACAACTACTGTAGATAGTGCATCAGTATCTAATTTAGACACTGTTTTAGAGGAAGGTAATGATTTATATACTTATGTAGAATTAGAACCTAATTTTAATTCTCCTGATTCTGTTGAACATTTATTTTCTTTAATAGAAAATGGAACATTTGAAGTTAGTTATGATGCAAATTCACTTTTAGGATTCTATCAACTTCAAGGAATATCTAGAGAAAAAGAAGAAGTAGGTCCTCGAAAAAGAGGTACTGTTACTATGAGAAATGATGGTTCAGGACTTGGTAAGGTTTTCATTTATCGTGAAGATAGGGTTTCAGCTAATTCCCATACTATAATAGGTAAAATAGTAAAAGGTATGGAATTAATTGATTCAGCATCTAAAGGTGATATAATTACTGTAAGGTCTAATCCACCAAGAATAATGACCCTTGCTATTTCTCAAAAAGAAGCTGAAGATTTATTATCCTCTCAGGGTATTGAACATATAAGAGATGGTGTAGTTGATGATGATGCAATTATAGTTCATCAAGAACCTGCTACTACTGTAGAGATTATTGAAGCAGGTAAAGTTACAACTACTGCATATCCTGCAGAAGATATTACTGTTATTGATATTACTGAAAATGCCCCAAGAACTGTTTGGTACTTTAAAAAGGTTACTGGTTTAATTGAAAAACCAATTGGAGAATTAAAAGTTCATTTTGCATTCCCTGGAATGAATATGTCCATATTTGAAGGTAATTCTTCTGATGCAAAAGGACTTATTCCTGAAAATATTCCTAATGTAGATACAATTGATCCTGGAATTATTGGTGTGACTAATATGTCTAAGAAAAATACTGGTTTAATTGGAGTAAGATTTGAAGCAAATAATGATTTTGGTCCTACTGCAGAACCATTTGAAGCTACAAATATTGTGGGAAAAGTTATAACTGATTTAGAATTGATTAGTAAATTAAAAGAAGGAGAGATTTTATATGTCCGCGAACTTAGCGATTAGTCCAAAATTATCCAAAGAAGAATTAGATCCTGATTTTACAATTAGGATGATTATATTAGGTCCAAAAGCTAATGTTAGTGAAAACGAAATTGTAAGTCATATGCATTTATTGGATTTACCTATAACTGTTAAATGGACATGCTATGGAGCGATGGTTAGTGGTAAAGAAGAAGATGTAATGGTAGCAATAAATGAAGTTAGAAAATTAGACCCTTATAATATTTTCACTAAATCTAGAGGATTTCCTCCTGGAGATCCAAGACGTTGTAGAGGTCACAGGTATGGTCCAAGAGAAGGTTTCCATCAAATGGAGGCAGAATATAGGATTTTAGGGGATGTAGGAGATGCATTAAAAAATCCTAAAGATGTTTTAATTGAAAAACCTAAGCCTGTTGATGTTGATGAATTAGTGGAGATTGTTAAAGAATCTGTTGAAAATGATGATTCATAAAAAAATAATAAAATTTTTATTTATTGATTATTGGGGAAATATTAAAGAATATGGTATTTTAAGGTGAAAATATGGTTAAGGTAGCTATTTATCCTCCGAATTCATTAGTGTTAGGAGATTTAATTGAAAGAAAAGGTCATACTGTTTTAGCTTTACAAAAAGCAATGTCTAAAAAAGTTCGAGACCCTGAAATTGATTCTCCTCCTATGAATATTACAGAAGAAGATCCTTTAAAAGGATTAAAATATGCAGCAATTGAAGTTCCTTCAGGTGTAAGAGGTAGAATGTCTGTTATTGGTCCACTTATAGATGAAGCTGAAGCTGCAATTATTGTTGATGATGCACCAATAGGATTTGGATGTATTGGTTGTGCAAGAACAAATGAATTAACTATGTTCTGTTTACGTAAAAAAGATATTCCAAAATTAGAATTAGAATATCCTACAAATAGGGATGAAACATTTGATTTTGTAGGAAAAATTAATAAATTTTTAGATACTCTTGACGAAGAGGGAGGTAATTAAAATGGTAAAGATAGCTTTAGTTTCATGTGGTACAGAATATAGTGGTATTCAAAAAGAGATTGAAAAAGCAGCTTTAACATTTGGTGCAGAAATTATTCTTCCAGAAATTGATTTAGATTATATTGAAGAATCATATACTAAATTTGGTTTTTCAGCTCAAAGTTCAAGTTTAAAATTAATGATTGCTCGTGCAATGAGTATTGTTGAAGGTCGTTGTAAAGCTGATGCAGTTTTTGTAGCAAGTTGTTTTAGATGTGCTGAAGCTGCACTTGTAAGAAATGAGGTTAGAAGGTTCTTACAGGAAAATTCACGTATTCCTGTAGTTACATATTCATTTACAGAAAAAACAAAAGCAGATGAATTATTTATTCGTATGGAAGCATTAGTTACTACAGTTGCAAGAAGAAGTATTTTAGCACGTGAAAAACAAGAAGGTTTAACTTTAGGTATTGATTCTGGTTCTACAACTACAAAAGTTATTTTAATGGAAAAAAATAAGGTTATAGGTACTGGTTGGAATCCAACTAAAGATATTATGGAATCAGTTTACAAAGGAACTGAACAAGCATTTGCAGAAACTGATTATGGTTGGGATGATTTAGATGGAATAGGTACTACTGGATATGGTCGTATAACTATTGGTAAAGAGTTAAATGCAGAACTTATTCAGGAAGAATTATCTGTAAATGCAAAAGGAGCAGTATACCTTGCAGATAAACAAAAAGGTGAGGCAACTGTTTTAGATATTGGAGGAATGGATAATAAGGTTATTACTGTAAATAATGGTATTCCTGATAACTTCACTATGGGAGGAATTTGTGCTGGAGCATCTGGAAGATTTTTAGATATGACTTCACGCCGTTTAGATGTAGATATTACAGAACTTGGTCCTTTAGCAGTATCTGGTGATTACAGAAATGCTGTATTAAACAGTTACTGTATTGTATTTGGTATTCAAGATTTGGTTACTACTCTTGCAGCAGGTGGATCTAAAGCAGATGTTGCTGATGCAGCATGTCACTCTGTAGCTCAACAAGTTTATGAACAACAACTTCAAGAAATCGATATTAGGGAGCCATTAATTCAAGTAGGTGGTACTTCACTTATATCTGGTCTTGTTGAAGCTGTAAGTACTACTTTAGGTGGAATTGATGTTATTGTACCTGATTATTCCCAACATATTGGGGCTGTTGGTGCAGCATTACTTGTATCTGGTCTTGGTACTAGACAGGAAGATAAAAAAGCTTAAGTGGTTTATATGTATGTTGAATCTTATGACGAGGAAGGGGCAGCTGTATATGATATGATTATTAAGCAAATTTTTCAAGATTTGCAGTTAGGCCCTTCTATTGTTGATTTAAGAGCATTTGTAGATCCTAAAAATGCAATGTTTATTTTTGCAATTAAAATGAAAGACACAACTTCAAATATTTATATGAAAGAAGTTTCTGAAGCCAAATATTCTAAAAATGATAATCAGACTGTTTTGGCTGTAGGGGATGAAAATTATCTTCCAAATATTTTAAAGGTTTTATGGAGAGAATTTGGTAGAGAAAATGTTCATCAACCTAATAGATATGCAATTGTCTTAGAAGGAAATCAAATGCAGGTTGCAGATTTTGTTGTTGATAATCCTCAAATTAATCTTCAAAAAAGAATATATGATGGTATATACAGAATTTTACCAGAAGGATTTAAAATTATTAAAGATCTCTCAAGAGATGGTGTTGTAGCAGTTGTTGCAACTGATGAACTCATTAAAGATGATTGGATGGAAAAATGTGAAGAATATATTGATGAATTAAATCAGGTTAATTAATAGTATTAATATCTAATTAACTATAACCATCTAAATTATTTTTTCATTTAAATTCAATTTACTTATTTTTTTTATTTCCTTATTCTATTAGTTAATTTTTTTATTTCCTTATTTTATTTTGTTAATTTTTTTATTAGATTTTACAGATTAAATATAAATTTTCTATTTTATAATATTTATTTTTAATATTTCTATTATTTTTTTAAATCATTTTATTATTTTCATTCTTTTAATTTATTATTCTTATTTTTACCTTATTTTCTATTATTATTTATTTATCATTTTTTTTTACTTTAAAAAACTATATAAAATTTTATCTATTGTTTTAAAGTGTCAAAAAATTTATATATAATTAATAACAATAGTTAATAATTAATTAATCTTTTATGAAAGTTTTTTTGAGGCAGATAATATGAAAGATATTGAAGGAAAACATGACCAAACAGGACCTAATGCAAAATTAGGTAAAGGTAATAAAAGGGCTGAAAAATTTGCTCATATTACTAAAATTCATCCATGTTATAATGAAAAATTACATGATAAAGTTGGTAGGGCACATGTACCTATCGCACCTAGTTGTAATATAGGATGTAATTTCTGTGACAGGTCATTACATAATAAAGAAGATATGAGACCTGGTGTTGCAGGATGTATTTTATCTCCAGATGAAGCTATTGAACATGTTGATAAAATTATGAAGGAAGAGCCTATATCTGTTGTTGGTGTAGCAGGTCCAGGTGATTCATTAGATAATGATAATACATTTGAGTTTTTCAAAAAAATAGATAAAAAGCATCCTGAAATGATTAAATGTATGAGTACTAATGGACTTTTACTACCTGATAAAATAGACCAGATTGCAGAATGTAAACTTAATTCTGTAACAGTAACAGTAAATGCAGTTGACCCTGAAATCTTAAAAGATATTGTAGGTTTTATCCATTATCATGGTGAAGTTTATCAGGGTATAGAGGCAGCTCAAATACTTATAAAAAACCAATTAGAAGGTATTGAAGCATTAGATGAATTAGGTATTGTTGTTAAAGTTAACAGTGTCTTAATTCCCGGTTTAAATGATGAACATATTAAGGATATAGCAAAAGAAGTTTCTAACCGTGGTGCTTCCCTTATGAATGTACTTCCACTCATACCTTTAAATAAAATGAAAGATTATCCACGTCCAGACTGTATGTTAATTGAAAAGGTAAGAGAAGAAGTTGAAGAATATATTCCTGTATTTAGAGCATGTACTCAATGTAGGGCAGATGCTTATGGAATTCCAGGAAAGAAAAAACATGATCATAATATGGGTATGACTCCACAAAGCCATTATTAAATCATTTTTTCTTTTTTTTTATTATTCCTTTTCTTTTTTTATTATTCCATTTTCTTTTTTTATTTAAACATTTGATTTTTTTTTAATCTTAGGATATTTAGGTGTTTATTTTTTTATATTTTTTAATCATAAATCTCATTTACTTTGTATTCGATAGGTTCTCTAACAGAGTATTTTGAGCATACAGCTAGTTTATAATTTTCAATTTCAAATAAATCAAAATTTATATTATCCTTATCATTTTTAAGTTTAATTTCATTATTCATGATTATTTCAAAACTATCTAAATCTAGATTAAATCCAAGTCCTGTATATTTCATATAACTTTCTTTTAAAACCCAGTATTTGAAAAATTCATCTTTAGGGTTTTTGGCATTTAGAATATTTTCATATTCACTATTATAGAAATAGTGTTTTGCTATGTTTAAATCAATTTCATCATCAATTAATTCAATATCAACTCCAACTTCTTTATCAGATATTGTACACGCAACAAATTTACCTGAATGGCTCATGTTGAAGTAGATATTTTCATAATTTGATATGTATACCTTACCATATTTTCCCTTTTTAAAAACAGGGCCACTGATTTTTTCATCATGTAATAATTTATTCAATAGTAAATATGCTCCAGAACTGAGTTTTTTATCTTTAAGAAATCTAAAGTAATCTACTTTATTTTTTCTATTTTCAGGTAATAATCCATATGCTTTAGATAAATCTAAATTACTAATATCACAGTAAGCTAATTTAATCATGTTATGCCTTTTAAAGTTTTAACTCGTTTAATTTATCTTTAAATGATGCAAATATATTATTATTCTTTTTAATAATATTAAACTTTCTTTAATTAATTAATAGTACTTTATTTGAAAATACTTATTATCTTAATTATTTATTAAATTTCATTTAACTAATTTAAATATTATTCAATTATTACTAATTATTCAATTATTACTAATTATTCACTTATTACTAATATTAATTCTTATTATTTTTTGGACCTTGGCAATTTTATATTTTTAAATAATTTCTGTCGTTATTTTTAAAATAAATCCTTTAATGATGTTTTAAAAATAGGTTTTAGACTTTTGATGGACACCCTTTAAAATTTTATTTTTTTTAATATTTCATGAAAAGATATTTTAATTTTAAAATATAATTATTATTATGAAAACTTTAGAATGGGAAAATAATAAACTTAAATTAATTGATCAAAGAAAATTACCTGATAATCTTGAATATGTTATTTGTGATAAGTATAAAGATGTAATTATTGCTATTAAAAATATGACAGTAAGGGGTGCACCAGCTATAGGTGTATCTGCAGGTTTTGCAATGGCACTTGCGTATATTGAAGGTGTTGATTTAGAAAAAGCAGCATTTGAAATTAAAGAAGCAAGACCAACAGCTAAAAACCTTTTTTGGGCTGTGGATAGAGTACTTAAAAGTGAAGACCCTACTAATGAAGCTATTAAAATGTATAATGAGGACATGGAAATTACTAGGCTTATTGGTAAATATGGTGCTGAATTAATTAATGATGGAGATACTATTTTAACACATTGTAATGCTGGAGCACTTGCATGTGTTGATTATGGTACTGCTCTTGGTGTTGTTAGAGCTGCAAATGAGCAAAATAAGAATATTAAGGTTATATGTGATGAAACTCGTCCACGTGGACAAGGTGCAAGTTTAAGTGTATGGGAGATGCAACAGGAAAATATTCCAGTAAAACTTATTTGTGATGTTGCCAGCGGATATTTAATGAGTCAGGGTATGGTAGATAAGGTAGTTATAGGTGCAGATAGGGTTGCTAAAGGAGGAATTGTTAATAAAATAGGTTCATTTATGGTCGCTCTTGCTGCTAAAAGATTTAATATTCCTTTTTATGTTGCAGCACCATATTCTACTTTTGATATGGAAATAGATATTAATGATACTATTATCGAAGAGCGTGATCCTGAAGAAGTAACTCATTATGGAAAGTGTAGAATCTGTCCAGAAGCTACAGAGGTTATTAACCCTGCTTTTGATATTGTTCCAAATGATTTGATTACAGGAATTATTACAGAAAAAGGTGTAATTGATCCTTTATAGTATTATTACTTTTTTTTTTATTCATTTTATTTTTATAACTTTTTATTAAAAGATTATTTTTCTTATTTTTTCATCAGATAGTTTAAATTTATAATAATATGTTTAATCATAGAATACACGACAATCAAATGCCATTTGCCACATTCCAGGACTAGTTGAGCGAACTTTATGACAGTCTTCTATTTTTATATGCATATTGTGAAGTGCTGCTTTTTTTTCTAATTTTTCTTTTCCTTCATTACAGCTATGTGCAAATTCATAATAATGAATTATACCTTTATCTTTAATTAAGTTAAATGCAGTATCTAAAAAATCATATGCGGTTCCTGGAAGGTTCATAAGGATTCGGTCGAATTTTTCTCCTTTTAACTCTTCATTTGCAATTTTATTAATATCTCCACATATAGGGTTTATATTTCCTTTTAATTTATTTAGTTTAATATTTTCTTTAAGGTATTCTATTGCAACTTCATTAATATCGACAGCAGTAATGTCTACTTTATTTTGACTTCCAATCACTATTGGAAATGGTCCTACACCACAAAACATATCTAATATTTTTTCACCATCATTGGTTATTTCTCTTATTCTTTTCCTTTCACTTGTAAGTCGTGGTGAAAAGTATACTTTACTTACATCTAATTTAAGACGTATTTTCTGTTCTTTATGAATAGTTATAGGATTATCTTTGCCGCATATAAATTCTATTTCCCGTACTCTTGTTATGCCTTTAATTGCACTTTTTTTCATATATACAGCATCCCTTTTTGTAAATTCAAGGGTAGTTTCACCGATTAGCTGTTTATGTTTTAATAGTTTTTCAGGTATTTCAACAATTACAACTCTACCAATTATATCGAATGCATTTCGTAGATTATTGAATTCATCTTCTGTTAGTTTACCATCTAACATTTCACGAACACTGTGAGGATATCTAGGTATTAATTCTAAATCTTTTTCAACTATTTCAATTTCAAGTTCTCTTCCGTCAAGTAGTTTCACTACTTTTTCAACTTCAAGGACTTGTTTTTTCATTTCTTCTATAGTATTTTTAGGAATGGTTGAAGTAATTCCTATGTATCCATAGTCTTTTTCAGGTTTTATTCTATGGTCCATGTCCATTACTTCCATATCCATTATGATTTTACGTACTTCGTCTACAGCAGGTAAACTAATTTTTAAACATTCCATAGTATCATTTATTAATTTGTTTAATTGAAATTATTTGTATTTCTTAATTCTTTATAAGATTAAAATTAATATTCTTAAAATATATATTTATTCAGATTATAATATTAATTAACTTATTAATTTAATATTAATTTAATATTAATTTAATTAGTCCATAATTTAATAATTAATTTAATTATTTTCATAAACATTTATTAATTAATTATTCCTTTTGTTTATTTTTAGATTTTATTTTATTGGATGGAAAGGTTAAATCATGTTTTATTTAGTTGGTCTGGGATTATTTGATATTGAAGACATGTCTATTAAGGCTTTAAATGCTTTAAAGGGTGTTGATGTAATTTATGCTGAATTTTTCACTTCAAAATTAGTAGGTTCTACATTAGATGCGATTGAAGAGCAAATTGGTTCAAAAATTAATATTTTAAATAGAACAGAAGTTGAAGAGGTTTCAAAATTTATATATGAAGCTAAAGATAAAGATGTTGCATTAATTACAGGAGGAGACCCTTTGATTGCAACTACTCATTCTGAATTTATAGTTCAATGTAGGAAGATGAATATTGAATATAAGATTATACATGGTTCTTCAATTTTATCTTCAGCACCTGCAATTAGTGGTCTACAGGGATATAAATTTGGAAAAGTCACTACTATTCCTTTTCCAGATCATAATTTCTTTCCTAAATCTCCATATGAAGCTATTGTAGAAAATCTAAAAAAAGACATGCATACTTTAGTACTTCTTGATATACAAGCTCATAAAGACAGATTTATGACAGTTAATCAGGGACTTGAATATTTAATGGAAGTAAAAGACAGTATCCCTGAGGATGAACGATTAATTAATGAAGATACTTTAGCTGTAGGTATTGCAAGAGTTGGATCTGATGATAATATTGTTAAGGCAGGTAAAATTAGTCAGTTAATGGAATATGACTTTGGAAGACCTCTTCATTCAATTGTTATTCCATCTAAATTACACATAGTTGAAGCAGAATATCTTGTATATGTTGCAGGAGCAGATAAAGGGATTTTAGATTACGATTAATCTGCTTTTAATAATTATTTTCTTAAAAAAAAGTATTTATTAGGGTGAAGGACATAACACCGTTAGTTTCTAATTTTAAGCTAATAACATTAAGTAATAGCTATGTTCTTCTGTCATGCCCTTAAAATTAATGAAACATTTTCTTAAATTCAATCTTAAGAACTTGGTTTTCATTAATAGAAATAAACATCTTTCCCTAATATTTTATTATGTTGTTTTAGTTTATAAATCTTATTTTTTTTTAAATAAAATTAAAGTTTAAATTTTATCTAATTTTATTATTTCTTTAAAATTTCTATCTGTTTTATTATTTATTGTTGCTATATTTTTCAATTTTTATTATTATTAAATAATATTCATTTAATGCTTAGATTATATAATATTATCATTTAAATACCAATTTTTAATAAATATTTTTATTTATTTTAAAAAATATCTGTTTATTTTTTTTATCACTATTTTTTTGATTTTTTTTTAAAATATTTTAATTTTTATATTTTTGAAAATTCATAATTACTATAAGCATTCCTTACTAAATATGGAAAACTATAATACTTTTCTTTGACAATATTTAAAAATCAGGTAGGTGTTAATATTTCTGCAAATAATGAAAAAAATGAAGGTTTAGATAAGAATAAATCCCTTAATGATAATGAAAAAAAGATTATAGATAATCCTAATATGTATACAAGAAATGTTGAATTAATGAGTTTAATTGTTCCAGGATCTGGTTTTATTTATATGGGAAAAAAGAATAAGGGAATAATTTATTTAATTATATTTATTATAGCCTTATTATTATTCATCTTAAAAGTCAAATATGGTAATTGGATTGTTTTATCTGTTTACGCTATTCAATTTATTGATGTAACATTTTCTGCCCAAAATCAGGTTTCTGAAATTTATAATAAGATTAATGATTAGTTTTAATAAAATTTTAACTATTTTTTTGATCTTTCTAATTATTTTTTTTTAATTATTATTCCTAATTTTGTTTTCTTAAATTAAATAATATTGGATTTTTTATTATTTATTTTCTTATTAATTTTCTTATTAAAGTTTAATTATTCTTTTAATTCAGTATTTTTTTATTAATTAATCTAATATCTTTTCTAATAAGTTATTTATTATTTTATTTATTTATTATTTTATTTATTTATTTATTATTATTCTATTTATGATTATTTTATTTATTTATTTATTATTATTCTATTTATGATTATTTTATTTATTTATAAATGGTTTTAATAATCATTTAAACTTAAATTTTAAAATATGTATACAATATTAAAAATATTATGTATAAGATTAGACTTTTTTTTAATTTTTTCTTATTTTTGTAGGGATTTAAAATTGGCACTTTCAAAAACTTATGTGATTTTAATTTTTACAAGTTACACAACCCAAAAATTATCCATCGATTTATGATTTATTTTTAATTTAAAAAT
>OMVX01000001.1 GCA_900314605.1 uncultured Methanobrevibacter sp.
ACTTAAAATATAAAAACTATATAAAAAATTAAAAATTTTAATTATTTTTTTTAGAGTTGACAAAAATTTATAAAAAAATTTGCGTCCCACTCTCATTTTATATTTTTTTAAAAAATTTAGTCTAAATATAAATATTAGTAAATTCATAATTACATTATAATTAATTTTATTGATTTTGAATTTTTATTATAGTATTAATAAAAATTTTTTTTATCAAGAAATATTAACGGTGATTTTATGGCAAAAAAAGATAATAAAATGGATATGCCTCAAACTGGTGCAGGGTTAGTTCGTTATTTCGATGAAGAGAGTGTAGGCCCTAAACTTTCACCACAACAAGTAGTTGTTGTTACTGTTGTTCTCGCAATATTCTGTTTTATTTTAAGGTATTCAGCATAGACATTTAAATTAAGGTTTTAGTTTAATAGTCATTACCTAATAAGTTATTCTAAGATAGATAATTTTAATTTTTTTTAAATGTTTATTAGAATATCATTCTATTTTTCGATTATATCTTTATTTAATTGGAATTATCTTTTAGATAATTTTTATATTATGCTCCGTTAGTGTAGATGGTCAATCATTCGGGCCTCTCGAGCCTGAGACCTGGGTTCGAATCCCGGGCGGAGCATTTATTTGATTTTAATGTTAATTAATTTTATATAATCAGTTATTTTATTTTTTATCTTATTTTTAATTTATTTTTATTTAATTTTTAGTTCTAGTTTTATTACTTTTTTAAAATTAGTTTTTTTTTATTTTAATTAATAAAAATTAATTTAATAGATTAGTTAATATTTTTCATTAGTTAAAAAATTTAGATAATTATTCTATTTTATCTTTTAATTTCGTAAATGTATTAATGGTTCCATTAATACTTTTTAGTACAATGTTCCATTTAACAAATGATAAAACTTTTCGTGGTTTACTTTTTTCAAATAAAAATCTTGTAAATTTTAGATTACTAACTTTTAGACCATTCCAGTCATAGTATTCTCCTACTGTTTGAATACCTTCTGTTGTATGAAATGCCATTTTATTTATACCATCATCAAACCATTTTTCAACTTCTTTTTCTAATGGAAGATCTATTTTATTTACAACATATTTCCAAAAGATATAAGCATCACTACACGGTGCATTTTCTTCAGGTTCAAATGGTTTTAACTCCCCATTGTGGTAAAATAATTTTTCAGATTCTCCTTTAAGTCTATTTTCTTCATTTATGGGGAATGGATGACACATTATTGCATTATTAGGTCCTGAAGTACCATATCTAAAGTGTACAATAGCCTCAACTGAATATAATTCATTTACAATTTTTTCAATTTCATCCCAATCGGTTAAGCCTTTTTGCCATATGAGAAGATTTTTATTTTTATCTAGATAACTAATTCCAACTCCATGGGGATTTTGTTTATACATAGCTTCAATATCTTCCCTTGAAATATTAGTATTTTCAGGTTTAATAACTATTACACACATTTTATACTCCTTTTAACTATTTTATAATATTTTTATAATTTAATCAATTATTATAATATTATTTTTAAATATAAATATTTTAATATTTTTTATTTTATTATCTTTTTTTAGATTATCCTTTTTCTTTTAGAACTATTTTTTATATATTTTTTTTAAGAAAATGTTTCTTTTTAATTAAAATATAAATCAATCACTATTTTATATAATATATTCTTATTTTTTTTTAAAATAACTAATTATATATAATTTTAAAAAATAAATTTATTATGTATAAAAATTTTTATGTAAATTTTACTACTTAATTAATTATCTTTATGATTTGATTATATTGGTAATATTTACTAACTTAATATATGATTCAAAATAAAAGAAGTGTTATAATGGCTATTCATCCAATTGAATTTAGATATGGTACTCCTGAAATGAAAAGAATTTGGGAAAGCGAAAACAAATTACAAAGAATGTTAGATGTAGAATCTGCTTTGGCTCAGGCTGAAGGAGATTTGGGTATTATTAAAAAGGAGCATGCTCTTGAAATTAAATCAAAAGCAAGTACCGAATATGTTAAACTTGAAAGGGTAGATGAAATTGAAAAAGCTAAAAAACATGATATTGCATCTATGGTTCAAGGTTTAGCAGAACAATGTGAAGGTGATGCAGGAGAATATGTTCATTTTGGAGCTACATCTAATGATATTGTAGATAGTTCTAATTCTTTATTAATTAGAGATTCTATTGAGGTTTTAGAGGAAAAAATTATAAAATTAACAGAAATTATTATCAAATTAGCTGATGAGAATAAGTCTAAAGTCTGTATTGGACGTACCCATGGTCAACATGCTATTCCAACAACTTATGGTATGAAATTTGCTAACTGGGCTGCTGAATTAAAAAGACAATATGACAGATTAGAGCATGCAAGATCTAATGTATGTGTTGGAATGTTAGATGGTGCTGTTGGTACAACAGCTGCATTAGGTACAGATGGTTGGAAGGTTCATAAAAAAGTAGCTGAAAAATTAAACCTTCCTGCTGCAACTATTACAAATCAAGTAGTTCAAAGGGATAATCATGCAGAATTTTTAATGGTTCTTGCTAATTTAGCATCCACATTAAATAAAATTGCATTAGAGGTTAGAAATCTTCAAAGAACAGAAATTATGGAACTTGGTGAATATTTTGATCCTGAAAAGCAGGTTGGTAGTAGTACTATGCCCCATAAAATGAATCCAATTACAGCTGAAAGGATTTGTGGAGTTTCTAGAATTGTAAAATCATATGTTGCACCTGCTTTGGAAAATAATCCTTTATGGCATGAAAGAGATTTAACTAATTCTTCTTGTGAAAGAATAATCTTTCCAGAATCATGTATTTTAACTGATTATATTTTACAACTTACAATTAAATTAATGAGTAATTTAGTATTCTATGATGAAAATATTGAAGAAAACTTAAATAAAACTCATGGTTTAGTTATGGCAGAAAGATTAATGGCAGAACTTACAAGAGCAGGTATGGGTAAACAAACAGCTTATGCTATTGTTAGAAAAAATGCTATTAAAGCTAATAAAGAAAAAGTTTTACTTTCAGATTTAATTTTAGCTGATGAAGAGGCATGTAAATTTTTATCAAAAGAAGAAGTTCAAGATATTATGAACCCTCATACCTATATAGGTTCAGCTGAAATAATTGTAAGTGAAATTGTAGAATCATCTAAAAATTGGTTTTAGATAATCTAAAATTTTAAATTGTTTTAGTTTATTGTTAAAAATTTATTTTTAATATAATTTTTTTATTATTTTTATAATAATATTTTTATATACCTTTTATTAAAGATAATTAAGTAAAATAATAAAAAATTTATTTTTGAAATTTTTATAAATTTAATTTTTGTTTAAAGGTGAAAAAATGGCAAATAGAAAAGAGATTAAATCTTTAGATTTAACTTCGCTAACTACTGTCGGTATTGGTATTCATGCTGTTATAAGTATTGTAATTGCTCTATTGGCTATGATTATATTACTTATAGTTGGTGGAGTAAATGGATTTTTAGCAAATTTAATTATTGTTCCATTTATTATATTTGGAACTATTATATCTACTATTATTTTCTTATTTGGTAGAGGACTTATTTACAATATTCTTGTAAAGAAAATTAACTGTATTAGTTTTGAAATAGAAGAAGGTGAAATTACAAAAGTTGATACTAAATCTGTTTCTGTTATACTCGCTATTATAGAACTTATTTCTTTTATAATCATTTATGTAATGTTTTTAGGTGTTGTTCCATTTATGGCATCTGCTTTGCTTCAAATATTAATGTTAACAGGACAAATGGGTGTAGCATTATTAGTTTATAATATTATTTCACTCCTATATTCTCCAGTTGTAATATTAATTTTATTATTAGCTGTGTTCTTAATTACATTAATAGAAGTTTTCATTGGTGCTGCTATTTACAATATTCTTACCCCATATATCGGTGGAATTAAAGCTGAGATAAAAGCTGGTCGTGAATATTCTACTGTTGAAAGTGTTAATACTAAAAGTGCTGCTATTATGATGGCTGTAATTTCTCTTGTTCTTGGAGCAGTAATCTCATTAATAATGATAATTATTAATCCACAATTAGCATTTTCTGCACTTACTAATATCTTATCCAGTTTTATCGGCGGTTTTATTTCAACATTAATTTTAGTATTCCTCTATAATAAAATATCTGATAAAATAGGAAAACTTAAATTAGAATTAGAATAAGTCTTATTACTTATTTTAATTTTTTTTATTATTTTTTTATTGTTTTATTTAATTACTTATTTTTACAAATTATCTTATATTTTAACCTTTGATTGATTATACTAATTTTTTAATAAAAATTATTTCCTTTAATTGAAATGAATTGACATTTATTATTATCTTATAATGATTTTTATCATTTTTTCAAATTTAAAAAATTTTTTGAAAACATAAAATTTTTTGATGCAATAATTTTTTATATAAAATATTAAATAATAGAAATTCAGTGTCAATATATGTATACATAAATATTAACATTTCCAATTTACAATATTACATATATTTTAATTAAATATACGTTTTATTTTATTATAATTTAAATTATAAAATATTAAAATTATTGATGGTTATTTCATTTAAAATCTATCTTAATTTTATTCAAAAAATAGTTTTATTGTTTCAACCTTTAGAGAATTTATAAAATTAGATTTATTTTTTATTTATTTTAAAAGAGTATTCAATTTATTTAAAATTTAAATTCTTTAAAATGAATTATTGTAATGATATTAAGTAATGCAATTAAAGTTTTTCCATCTCATTTAAAGCCATTATCCCTTCTAAAGCTTTAACCTCAATGTTCACTCCTTTTTCTCTAATTGCAGATATGGAATTTAATCCACTTCCAGCAACAATTCCGAAATTATAATTATCAACAGGAGCATTATAAACTAATTCTCGAGGATTACCAATTTTATAAATAGGTAAATCTTTCTTTTGTAGTTCAGTTAATATTTGTTTACTTTCTTCTTTAGCAATGTTAGGTATTTCTTTAATAGAAGCTAGTACTCTTTGAACTTCATTGTCTTTTTTATTTATAGAAGTTAAGTTTTTAAAGATAAATATTTTATGTGGATCTATGCTGGTTCCATTATAAGAGATTAATTCAACAAATAATGGAGGTCTATTGATTTCTAAAAGTCCACCATATTTAGGAATAGTCATTATTCCATTATTTATTAATATACCGTCAATTGATAAACTACAAACTGTTGCTATTCCTACTTTATCCTTATCTTTTTCATGTTCAACAATCTTATAATATGGATTTACACATTTAGGGTTTTGTTTGTATGCTTTTTCATAAATATCTAATGATTTATCTAAATCATTTCTATTAATATAGGAGATATCAACAATAATATTTCCTTCATCCTCTTGCCAATTATAATCAGTCTCTTGGATTAAGTTCATTGATTTAGATAAAAAGAATGGTATTTGATTATATTTTTTATTAGGATTAATCTTTTTTAAAACAGATTTTGTTTCACATATTGGTTTAAGTTCACTATAATCAGCAAGATCTTCACCAAGTCTAATATCAACTTCATAATCTAATTCTTGTGCAGCACAAAATGGTGTAACTCCACCTGCTATTGCAATTCCTATAGAACCTTCAGCTACAGGTACTCCAAGAATATCTTCACCATCTTTACCCATAGCAATAATTCCACCAATATCAGATTTTTTAAGTTTATTAATAACTTCGATTGCTTTATTTTTTGCTTTACTCGGGATAATTCTAAAATTTGCTGGAATTGAACCATTTCCTTCCTGTACAACATCTAAAACAGAAGTCATATTTTTAGCAATAAATGCATCAAGAGGAGTAATAGATGTTTTCTTATAGGAGATTATTTCTTCAAATCTTTGAGGTTCATAATTTTTAACTTCAATTATTCCACCAAATTTAGGTTTGGTAGCTATTCCATTTTTTAAAAATATTCCATCTATGGTAGTTCCACAAATTGTTTTAATAGTGTATCCTTCTCTACCATTAATATTTTCAGTATTTATTCCAACAAGGGGACTAACAGCAATATTTACCTTAAAAACTTTTTTAATTATATCTAGGGCATTTTTTTCTAAAATATTACTTGTATTAACAATTACAGTTCCTTCACAGGTTTTAAGATTAAAGTCTGTCTGATAGATATAATCTTGAAATTTTGAAAAAGTAAAATCCACTTCATCATAAACAAGTCCTTTTTCAAGTTGAGATTTACCTAATTCAGTTATTTCTCTACCAGAATATCCTACTTTTTTTGTAAGGCCTTTTTCATCTAAAATTTTCATATGATAGCGAACAGCACGTTCTCCTAAATTAAATCCTCTATTTTTTAATTCAGTAGCTATTATTTTAGATCCTGTAGGTTTTTCTTGCTGATTAAGTATTCTTAAAATTTCGATCATTCGATGTTCAGATTCTGACATACTTACCCTTTTTGAAATTTTCTTTCAGTTAATCTTATATTATAGTATATTTGGTATATGATATATTATTTTAATAATTTATCACTTTTTAATTAATATTTATTTTTCATTGTTGTTAATTCTTAATAGGATTTTATATGTTTATTTTATTATTTTTTATGATTAGTCAATATTATTTTAAATCAATTTTTTCTAAAAATAGTTTTTAATTGTTTTTATCAATTTTAATAAAATTAATAAAATTGTTTGTGTTGTTAATTAAGTAAAATTATTTAAGTTATCTTTTCTTTTTTTAAAAAAGAGTGCAATAAAATAAAAAAAAAAATAATGAATAAAGAAGTTTTTAGATTTAAATATCTAGATATCTTCTTTGTTCATATCCAAATACTTGGACTCTGTAATCATCCCATTCTTGATATTTACTTTCTAAGAATTTTTCTGATATGTGTTCACCTAATGCATCCATCATAACTTGGTTTTCTTCGAAAGCATGATATGCTTCCCATAGACTTGCAGGTAATAACCTAATACCTCTTTCTTCTCTTTCTTTTTCAGTTAAATTATAAATGTTAATTTCGGTAGGTTCTCCTGGGTCAATTTTGTTTTTAATACCATCCATACCTGCTGCAAGCATAGCGGTAAATGCTAAGTATGGGTTACATGCAGGGTCAGGTGCTCTATATTCAATACGAGTAGCTTTTCCACGTGCTGCTGGTACTCTAACAAGAGCAGATCTATTTTTAAGACCATATGCTCTATATACTGGAGCCTCATAACCTGGAACTAAACGTTTGTATGAATTGACAATAGGATTGGTTATAGCTGTTAGTGCAGGTGCATGTTCAAGTAAACCTCCAATAAAATAGAGTGCATCTTGGGATAGACCAGTTTCACTATCAGGGTCTAAGAATAAATTATAACCATCTTTAAATAAACTTTGGTGACAGTGCATTCCACTACCATTTACACCAAAGAATGGTTTAGGCATGAAAGTAACTCTATAATCCAATTCATCAAATGCGGCCATATTTGCTACAATTGCTTTAATTGCAGTTTTAAATGTCATTACAGCATCTGCAGTTTTAAGTGCATCATCAAATTTAAATGCAATTTCGTTCTGACCTGGACCTACTTCGTGATGGCTTGCTTCAACTTCAAATCCTAATTCTTGTAAATTAAATGTAATTTCTCCTCTGAAGTCAGGTCCTTTATCTTTAGGTTCTACATCAAAGTATCCTGCATCATCATAAGGCATTGGATATCCTTCATTATCAATATCTACAATAAAGAATTCTGGTTCAGGACCAATATTATATTTTAGTCCTTTTTTTCCAATATCTGCTAAAGCTTTTTTAAGTCTACTTCTTGGGTCTCCTGGGAATGGTTTTCCATCTGGAGTGTGAATATCACAAATAAATCTACATACTGCAGAATCATCTGCTCTCCAAGGTAATCTAGAATAAGTACTAATATCTGGTTTTATAATAAGGTCACTATCATTAATATCTACAAATCCAGCAATAGATGATCCATCAAATAATGTACCATTGGTAAATAATTCATCCATATCGGCACTAGGTGGAATTGAAACATTCTGCTCTTTTCCATTAATATCTACAAATTGTAACCTTACAAAACGTATATCGTCTTTTTCTATTTGTTCCATTATTTTGTCTACTTCTTTAGTCATTATATTTTCTCCATTTATTAATGAGTTTATTAATAATTTCAATATATAATCTTAAAATCTTTTATTTATTTTTAAAGTTTCATATTATGTTTTTTGTAAAATAAATTTTATTTTTTTTAAAAATTTTAAGTTTATAATAATTTAAAAATTTTAGTCGGAAGGTATTTTCCTACTTAATTTATTAAGATTTTTGTAATATATAAAGTTTTTTAATTCATTGAATTATTTTATAGATATTTTAAATTATAATTAATTTTTTTATCATAATTTACTATAATTTTAAATTTTTTTTTAGAAAAAATTTAAACAATTCATTATTTTAAATATTATTTAATCTATTTTTTCTTTTTGTATAATATATTTCTATAAAAACTTTTTTTAAACTTATTATGTGTATATTTACATTTTTATATTAAATAAATTTTAGCATTTTTAATTAAACAATAATAGTGATATTCGTTATTATATTAAACAATATTACATAATTTTTTATTTTTATTCTTTATATTAAATATAAAATTTCAGATTATTTACTAAATTGTAAATAATTAATAAAATAAGTTTTTTTCATTTTGTTTCGTAAAAGAAATGTATAAAATAAGCAAATTAAATTTATTGAGTTTAAAATTAAAATTATAGATTAATAGTTTTTGTATGAGTTTTTTAATGTAAGTATTAAAAATAAAATGTCCATATTAATGTAAATTAAATATGTTTTATTTCTAAAGATTATCATATATTTTCATTATCAGGGTTCTCTAATCTTGTTTCCCCACCTAACATTGTATTAGTCAATGGAATGTCATTAATAAGGATAACAATTTCATCTTTAAGTTCTGGTTCGATTTTTGCCAATTTATTTGTAATCTCCTTCACAATCTCCTTTTTAACAGATTCTGTACGGTCAGGCATCATAGTCCAATTAATCATAACTATAGGCGCTGATTTCCTTGCATTATCTGGATTAAACTCTTGAATATAAACATATATGTTTTTAGATAGTGTAGAAGTGTTTTTACAGATTACTTGAGCAACAAACTCCATAAATTCAGATTTTTCTTCAGCAGTAAGTTTTTTTGTAAGTAAAACTTGGACAATAGGCATTGTTTCTCTTCCTTTAATTTATTTTAAATTATATTTTATCTTTATGGTTTATAATATATAATTATAATCTATTATTTTAAATCAATTTTTATCTATTAAGCAATAGATGAAAATAAGTTTCTTCGATGTTATTCTTCAAAAAGAGTATAAGAATTTTATATGTACTCAGTGGTAATATTCATATTTTTTTACTAATAATATTAATTTTTTAATTTTTTTTATTAGTATATTAGATTTTGATAGATTATGCTTATTTTTTTATTAATTATGTTTAAATGTTCGATTAAATCTATAAATCTGTTCATTTTGTTTAAATTTAATTTTTAAAGGTTTATATAGTTCTTTTTACAAATATTTTAATATAAATAGAATAAGGTTATTATATGGAAGAGAATATTGATAGAGGTATGTCAACATTAATTGTTTTTATTATTGGAGCAGCCATCTTAAGTGCTGCTCAAAGTGTAGTTACAACTGGTCTTAATGGAATTATGAATGATTTTCATATACTGACTACAACCGCTCAATGGGTTTATTCATCATTTTTATTGATGTTAGGTGTTATGATACCATTATCAGCATTTATTATACGTCGTTTTAAACTTAAAACTATGTATATTAGTTCATTAATTATATTTATACTTGGATCTTTACTTTCTTTTGTATCTCCAAATATTGATATTTTAATTTTATCTCGTGTAATTCAAGGTTTTGCCTGCGGTATCTTGCTTCCTGTAACTCAAATAGTATTGTTTAAGGTTGTCCCTGAAGAAAAATGGCAGATATATATGGGATTATTTGGATTGATTGTAGGTGTAGTTCCGGCTTTGGCACCTCTAGTTGGAGGAGTTGTAATTGATGCAATGGGATGGAGATATGTTTTTTTAATATTGGCAATTTTTATTGCTATATTAACTATAATAGCATTTATAGTAATTGATTTAGAGTTTGAAACTGGTCATTATCCATTGGATTTATCTTCTTTATTCCTTTGTGTAGTTGGATGTGTGGGTTTAATGTTAGGATTCTCAGATATTGCGGAAAAAGGAATTAGTAACTTTGTATGGGTAATTTTACCAATAGTTATAGGAACAATATCTTTAATCATCTTTGTTAAAAGACAATTTAGCATTAAAACACCATTGCTTAATTTTGAGCCCCTTAAAAATAAATTTTTCTTTTTCGGAACATTGTTTTCAGCGATTCTTTACTTTACAATGTGTGGTTTGTATGTAATTTTACCATTATTTGTTCAAAGTGTAGATAATTATTCTGCAACTAATTCTGGATTGGTATTGTTTCCTGCAACCATTGCAATGATTTTATTCAACTTTGTTGGTCCAGTATTAGCTAATAAATTCGGAGTTCGTAAAATTGTAATTTTATCATGTATCTTCTCATTAATTGGTTATCTATTGATGATGACCTATAATACAGGAACTTCTGTTGAGTATATGATTGCAACACAAATTGTTCGTGGTATAGGTGCAGGTATGGGACTGATGCCTTCTGTAACCTGGACAATTGCTGTAGTATCTGGTGATGTTGAAGATGGAACAGCTATTAACAACACTATAAGGCAAATAATAGGTGCTATTGGTGCTGCAGTTGCTTCTGTTTTAATGGCAGTCTTTGCTGGAGGATCTATCGGTCATAATCACCTTTCAGTATCAGCATTCAATCAGACTTCACTTGTGATGGCTTGTTTAGTTGTTATAATGTTAATAATCGCTGTGTTATATATTAAAGATGAAGTTCACGATCAATTGTGAATTTCTTTTATTTATTTTTTTTTTTTAAATTATCTTTAAAGAATTAAATTAAATATTTAATTAATTCTTCTTAATTAAAAAGTAGGTTTATTATAACTCTACAATATTAATTGAATTTAAATCTAATAAATCATAGTTTAATAGTTTAGGTGCACGAGTAATTGTTCCAATCCCTGTAATATATTTAAATGCTTCAAATGCTTGTAAATTGCCTATAATATTTGGTACAGGACCTATTACTGGTGGAACACCATAACTTAATTTTTTAATTTCTTTTTTTACTTCATCTGTTAGGTCTTTTCCTTTAGATGGTAGGCTAAATAATTCTTCATAGTTTTTAGTTGATTTTTTATCAAAAACTGTCATTTGCCCTAATGTTCCATTTATTGCACCATGAACTAGAGGAATATTATTTTCTTCGCTAAATCTTGAAAGAATTACTCTGGTAACTAGGTTATCTAATGCATCTATAATAATATCAGTATCATCACTTATAAGTTCATTAATATTGTTTTCATTAAGTTCTTCTATTTTTGCTTCAACTTCAACATAGGGGTTTATTAATCTTAGTTTATCTTTTACTACCTGAGCTTTATCTTCTCTTAAAACATCTGTACTACTAAAGACCTGTCTGTTTAAATTTGAAAAATCAAAATAATCTTTATCAAGTACTGTTAATTTACCAATACCCATTCTTGTAACCATTTCAATAGCAGATCCTCCTATTCCACCACATCCGATTACTGTTATTTTACTGTCTTTAAATCTTTCTTGTTGGCTTTTTGTAACAATACTCATTTGTCTAGATATTATTTCCCAGTATCCCATTTCTATAAATCTTTCAGGCATATTCTCACTTTGAATTTATTTTTTTAATCCCTGTTATAACAATAGTTAATTTTAATCAATATTATTTTCTTCTTTTTATTTATATATTTTTACATAAATATTTTAAATATTTTTAACTAAAAATGGTTAAATTCTTCTCCAAAGAAATTTTTAACTTTTTCCATTTCATCAGGAATATTTAAAGCCTGCGGACACATACTAGTACAGTCACCACATAATGTACAATTATGGGCAAGTGCATTATCTTCAAAATATGTAAAATATTGCATTGCAGAAGCTTTAGGATTATTTAAAATATTACCAATATTATATTCTCTAAAACAGTGAGGAATATTAATACCATTAGGACAAGGCATACAATAACCGCAACTAGTACAATCATTACCTTTATGTTGCTTGTATTCAGTTGCCACATCTTTAATTAATTTTTGGTCATTTTCACTAAGCATATTAGCTTTAGAATTTGATGCTATTTCAATATTAGTTTTTACATGCTCTAAACTTTGCATCCCACTAAATACACAATTAACATTTTCCATATTCCAAAGATAGTGTAACGCCCATTCAAGAGGGCTACGTTTTTCTTCTGCTTGATTCCACATTTGTTGAATATTATTTGGAATATTTTCAACAAGTCTACCACCACGTAATGGTTCCATTACTTCAGTTCCAATATTCATAGATGAAAGATAATCTATCCCTTCTATACCTGTTTGATAGGTTTCATCTAAATAGTTCATTTGTGTTAAACCAATTTCCCATTTATCATACTCCATAGTTAAAAGTAGAAGGGTTTCAAATGTTCCATGTGTTGAAAATCCTACATGTTTAATCTTTCCATCTGCAAGAGCATTATCTAAAAATTCAATTACATTTGCATTTTTATAATTTTCCCAGTTTTCATTATTTACACCATGGAGGAGATAATTATCAATATAATCTGTTTTAAGTCTATTAAGTTGCTGGTCTAAATATTTTTCAAGATCAGCTTCTGTATTAATTAACCATGATGGACATTTTGTTTGTAGATATACTTTCTCTCTATATCCACTTTCAAGAAATTCTCCAAGAAATGGTTCACTGTTACCTGCACTACCATGAACTTCATTAGCGTGAAATGAATAGGCAGTATCAATAATGTTTATTCCATTATCTATACCATATGAAAAGATTTCAGATGCCTTGTCATAATTAATTTGACTATTTTGACCTTCAACAGTTGGAAGTCTCATAGCTCCAAATCCTAAAATTGATACTTTCTCATTTGTGTTTCCTAACTGTCTGTATTCCATTTAAACACCATAATAATATAGTCAATTATTAAATCATAATTATATAAGCTATTTTTATTAATATTCTCCAATTTTGGAAAATTAATTTATTTAATAATAAATTTTTTATTTTTTAAAATATTTATATTATATTTTAAATTTTATCTATTAAAAAAAAGATTCTATATTTAATTTTAATTTAAAAGTTTTAGATTTTTTAAAAAAAGTAATTTTTTTATTCTTTTAAAAATTTCAGAAGTAAAATTTATTTTTCCTGGGATATATATGCCGGGGGCGGGATTCGAACCCGCGGCCTCACGGTATCCCAGGAATTCAGTCAGAGCATAGCTAAAAACCCTATGAGCCGTGCGCTCTAACCAGCTGAGCCACCCCGGCAATATACTATTTAGTTTTTGATTATTATCATATATATACTTTTTCTTTTTTTCATATTTTTAAATATTTTTTTTTAATTTTTAAATTATTTTTCTCAAAATTTTATTTTTTATAATTTTAAATATTATGTAAGCAAATATATATTTGATATTTATAAAAGTTTATAAAAAAATTATTTCATTAAAGTTTTTTGTATATTTCAAATAATAATTTTTTAAACCTTATAAATATTAAAAAAATTATAATTATATTTTTTTTTATTTATTTAAAAATCAAATTTCAAAATTAAAAGTTTTCAGTGATATTTATGAGTAATGTAAAAGATATGTCTCTTGCAGATGAAGGAATAATGAAAATTGAATGGGTACAAAAACATATGCCTGTTTTAGAACATATTAAAGAAGTGTTTAAAAAAGAAAAACCATTTGAAGGAATCACTATTGGTTCTTGTTTACATTTAGAGCCTAAAACTATCAACCTAGGTTTAACATTACAAGCTGGTGGTGCAGAAGTAGCTATGACTGGTTGTAATCCTTTATCTACTCATGATGATGCTGCAGCAGGTGCAGCTGCATTAGGTTTAAACATTTATGGTTGGAGAGAACAAACTGATGAGGAATATTATGAGGCTATTGATAATGTTTTATCTCATAAGCCTGATATTATTATAGATGATGGTGCAGATATGATTATGTATTTGCACAGTAAAAGAACTGATTTATTAAGTAATATAATGGGTGCATGTGAAGAAACCACTACTGGTGTTCACAGATTAAAAGCAATGGCTGATGATAAAGCATTAAAATTCCCTGTTGTCGCAGTTAATGATGCTTACACTAAATATTTATTTGATAACAGATATGGTACTGGTCAATCTTCTCTTGATGCAATTATGGGTACAACCAATATGTTAATTGCAGGTAAAAATTTCACTGTTTGTGGTTACGGCTGGTGTGGTCGTGGAATTGCAACTCGAGCTCAAGGTTTAGGTGCAAATGTTATTGTTACTGAAGTGGATCCTATAAGAGCACTTGAAGCTAGAATGGATGGTTTCAGAGTTATGCCAATTAGAGAGGCAGTTAAAATTTCAGATATTATAATCACAGTTACTGGTAATATTAATATTATTTCTGGGGATGATTTCAAATACATGAAAGATGGTTGTATGCTTTGTAATTCTGGACACTTTAATGTAGAAATTAACAGACAAGATTTAGAAGCTCAATCTACTAGTGTTAAAACTGTCCGTGAAAGTATAGAAGAATTTACCATGAAAGATGGTAGAAAATTATATCTTTTAGCTGATGGTCGTCTTGTAAATCTTGCAGCAGCAAGTGGTCAAGGACATCCTGCTGAGATTATGGATATGAGTTTTGCTGTGCAGGCTTTATCTGCTAAATATATTCTTAATAATAATGGAAAAATGGATGTTGGAGTTATGAAAGCTCCTGATGATATTGATTATGAGGTTTCTAGTTTAAAATTACAATCTATGGGTATTGAAATAGATTCCATCTCAGATCGTCAAAAAGAATATATGTCCAATTGGCAAGAAGGAACATAATTTTAATTATTTTCCTATTTTTTTTTATTTTTATTTATTTTACTTATTTTAATTCTTTAATTTTAGATTATTTTTTTAAACTTTTTCTAGATAATATGGTATATTTTAAACATATTGATAATGGTGAGGGTCCTCTTAAATTATTTATAGGAGGAGTTCATGGTAATGAAGGTAAAACTTCAATTAAATTAATTAAACTTTTAAAAAAACAGGATTTTTCACAGGGTCAAATTTATATTTATAACTTTGATAAATCTCCATACATTTCAACTGTAGATAAAGAATTTTACACATCAAAACAGGGTTTAAAATTATTAGATTTAATAAATTTCTATAAACCTGATTTCTATACTGAACTTCACTGTTATAATATTACTAATTTTCATAAATTAACAGATATTTCTCGTATAAAAACTCAAGGGGTACCTCCTTTAATTGACTGTGGAGAATATGTTTTAGTAAGTTCAGTATCACCATTAATCCGTAAAAAATATTTTACTCCAGATACAATATGTAAAACTTTAGAAATTCCTTGTTTGGATGATAAAAAAGTTAAAATTGCAGAAGATTATTTTAATTTTTCAAAAGATGCATCAATTAATCGGTATATGGATATTTTAAAATTAATTACAAAATCTACTAGTCGTTTAGATTTTACTAAAAGAATTTCTAAAGATTATCCTCATCAGTTCGATCTTGCACGAGAATATGTTAAATATATTTTTGGAGAATCATTTCCTCCATTTTAATTATTATTAAAACCAGTCTTCTAAACTTCTTTGAGCAGTATTTAATTCTTTCATTTTACCTGTAGTATTTAATACACGGTCTTCGGAAAATCCATGTTTTTCACATAAAAATTCAGTAATCTTATCATTATCCACATTATTAAATTTGATTTTATATTTTGTATTAATATCAGGATTCATAAAAATTTCCCTTAAGGTAAATAGATTAGTTTTAGGTTCTATATCCATTTCTTTTAAAACTTCTTCTAAACTTTTATTTTCTAATAATTTAAGACCCTTTTTAACACCAATACCATGTACTCCATCATTAAAATCTGTACCTACAAGAAGGGCTAAATCTATTAATTCTTCTCTTGTAAGATTAACATTAGTTAAAACTTTTTCAAGTTCCATATATTCGAGATTGGACAGTCCTCCACTTAAAGTCAGGTTTCTAACAATTCTTGGAGAACCAAACAACAAACAATCATAATCTTGTGATGCAACTGCCCACGCATCATTGTTTGAAACCATATATGATGCTTGTGCTTCACCTTCTCCTGATGCTTGGACATAAGGTATTCCCATATAATCAAGTAATTCTTTAGAACTTTCAACAATATATGGTGTCATTCGGGAAGTACGTATTGCATATTTACGTGCAAGTTCTTCATCACCAGCTTCAACGGCCTTTCTCCATTCTTCTTCAGATTTTTCTTTAATTTCTTGACGTTTATTTATAGTACTAGCTTTATGTTCAGAGGGTTTACCATCAAATACATAAATAGGTTTTATACCCTTTTCAACAATAGATGAGGTTCTATATAGAAGACCACTTAAATGGGAAGTTACATTACCTTCTGCATCTTTAAGAGGACTTCCATCTTTTTGTCGTATACCTGATAAAAATTGATAAATAGTATTATATGCATCTATAGCTATGGTTCTTCCTTCTAAATCTTTTAGCTTAATTTCCTCTGGTGTTGCAATATCTTTAAATTTTACTCCCACTTTATCACCACTTTAATTCACTTTAGAATACCCTTAATAATCACTAATATTTTCATTAAAATAACTAATAGGGAAAATTTCTTCAATCCACATAAAGATTTCTCCATTTTTAATAATATCATAATCTCGTGTTAAAACATCTTCATCAGTATTAAAGATTTCTTCAATATATTTATTAGGTTTTTCAATATGTATATTTTTAATTTCCCTTCTAGATTCCACTTCATATTTTTTTAATATTCTACCAATAGGAATTTCCCCTGAGCGTAAATCAAATTCCATATCCTTGCTTAATCTTTCAAGTGGAATATAACTTAATGCATGGATTAAAGGTTTATCCTCTTTATGCATTAAAATTATCCTACTTGCAACTTCATTACCTTCTTCAATCTTTAAATGTTCTGCAACTTCTTTTGATGCTTTTTCAATATGCTGTTCTATTGTAGTAAAATCAATTTTACCATATAAAACATCTAATATTGCAGTAATAGACCCATCAGTTGACAGTAAGATTTTTTGTGTATTTGAAAATTTCCTACCATAACTACTTTCAAGTTTATCAACTTTTTCAATTAACCTAAGATTTATATTATTATCATCCATGTTTTCACGACTATTAATAGAAAATATTTATCTATTCTTATTATAAATATTATAGTTTTAATAGTTCATTTAATATTTTCAGGTTTTTCAATATATCCTTTTATTGCTGAAGCAGCAACTACTTTAGAGTTTGCAAGGTATACTGATGAATTAGGATCTCCCATCCTACCTTTAAAGTTTCGATTTGTAGTTGAAATAGAAGTTTCCCCTTCACATAAAACACCCATATGTGCGCCAAGACATGGCCCACAACCAGGATTACATACTATTGCACCTGATGCAAGAAAAGTTTCAATATAACCTTTCTCTATAGCCTGAAGATATATTTCACGGGATGCAGGAAGAATTATTAAACGAACATCCTCATGAACTTTATGTCCTTTAAGTATATCTGCAGCATGCTTTAAATCTATTAATCTACCATTTGTACATGACCCAATGACTCCCTGATTTATAGATGTCCCTTCAACTGCACTAATATTTTTTACATTATCAACATCATTAGGACAAGCTATTTGCTCTTCAATATCTTCAATATTAAAATAATACTCTTTATAATATTCGGCATCTTTATCTGAATATTTTATATTAAGTTGGTTTTGGTTTTTTCCTGTTCTTTTTGCAACATATTCTAATGTTTCTTTATTGGGTTCCATTATTCCGTTTTTAGCACCCATTTCAATAGCCATATTGGTTATGGTCATTCTACTTCCAATGTCTAGACTATCAATGGTCTGGCCACTAAACTCTGCAGCTTTATATGTAGCTCCTGCAATACCAATTTCACCAATAATATTTAAGATTATGTCCTTAGAAGTAAGATTATTCAAATTACCTTCAACATTTATTTTAATAGATTCTGGCACCATAAACCATGTTTTACCAGTAGCATACACCATTGCAATATCAGTTGCACCCATACCCGTTGAAAATGCTCCAAATGCACCATAAGTACAAGTATGTGAATCAGCACCAACTATTAATTTTCCAGGTTCAACAAGACCTTTCTCTGGAAGTACCTGGTGACAAATACCTTCTCCATTAATATAATGATGTGTGATGTTATGTTTTTTAATAAAGTCTCTTGTAACTTTTTGAAACTCTGCAGAACCTATTGTATTTGCAGGTATATTATGGTCAAATACTATAACTATTTTTTCCCTATTCCACACTTTATCTGCAACTTGTTCAAATGTTTTAATTGCAGGAGGAGAGGTACCATCATGACTCATAGCTAAATCTACATTAGTTTCAATGATTTCTCCAGGGTTAACTTCATAACCTACTTTTTCAGATAATATTTTTTCTATAATATTCATTTTTACACGTTTAATTTCAATATATTATATTTAGTTTTTAAAAAAAATATTTTTTATATTAATTTTAATAGATATTTTTATAAATATTTTGATATTTTATTCATAATTATTAGATTAAAATAAAGTTTTAAGGGTCTGAAAGACTAGTATTTTTAACTATTTCTTTAAATACATCATCATTAATATAAGTTCCTTTCTCTCGAGTTTTTTTAACAGCTTTAACAATTTCACATAACTCATCATTACTAACCTTATAACCACAGGCGTCAAGTTTTGCTTTAACTGCTCTACAACCTGAATGTTTACCTAAAACTAATTGTCTTTGTTGACCAACAAGTTCAGGAACATAAGGTTCATAGGTTAACGGTTCTTCAATAACAGCATCAACATGAATACCAGATTCATGTCTAAATACATTTTTACCTACAATAGGTTTATTATAAGGTACATCAAGTCCCGTTGCTTTAGAGACAATTTCAGAAACTTCTTTTATATGTTTTGTTTTAAAACCTAAATCTTTTCCATATAATATTTTAAGGGACATAACTAATTCTTCAAGTGATACATTACCTGCCCTTTCTCCAATACCATTTACTGTAACTGAAACAGCACTTGCTCCTGCTAAAAGTCCTGCTATAGAATTACTTAAACCAAGTCCAAAATCATTATGACAGTGCATTGCAATATCGGTTTTTATATCTTTTTTAAGTTCTCTAACTAAATAATCTATCCCTTGAGGAGTTGCTGCTCCAACGGTATCTGCAATATGAACACGGTCTACATTATAACCTTCAGCTTTTTTATACATTCTTTTTAAAAAGTCTAAATCTGCCCTTGTAGCATCTTCAGCTGAAAATGCAACAAATAATCCATGGTCTTTTGCATATTCAACAGAACGCATACATAAATTTAAAGCTTGTTCTCTTGTAAAATGTAATTTATGTTCAAGGTGTAAATCTGAAGCACCCATAAATGTAATTATTCCATCAACATCAGCATCTAATGCTACATCAATATCTTCTATTTTAGTTCTTGCTAAACATATAATATCAGCATCTAAGTCTTCATTAGCAATGGCTTTAACAATATCTTGTTCAATAGTAGAAACCATTGGAAAACCTGCTTCAATTTGAGGAATTTTAAGTTCGTCTAACTTTCTAGCAATAGTTAGCTTTTCTTCTTTACTAAATGCAACACCGGGTGTTTGTTCTCCATCACGAAGGGTTGTATCGTAAACAGTTATATCTTTTTTAAAATCATATTTAACTTCTTTATTATAAGGACTTATAAGGTATTGCATATTTCTCACTTCCTTGTTTATACAATTATCTTAAAATTTGTTTTTTTTAACTTATTATTCTTTTTTAATCTTTTTATTAATTATATTTTGATAAATTAAATTATTAATAAATATATTTATTATTTAACTATTACTTATTTTTAAATCAATATTTTAAATAGTATTCTTTAATAATAAAATAATCTCAAATCATTAATTTTTTATTTAAAATAACTATCTTATATTATTATAACTATCTTATATTATTTTCTTCACTTTTTTTAAAACTTTTATAATAAATTTATTATAAATATTTAGAATCATTTATAAAAAATAGCCTCAAATTTATTCTTAACTTTTATTTGCAATCTAATTTTTCTAGTAGTTCTAAATATGATGTTCGCTCAAAACCATCTGTTATACCTAATTTTTCAAATAATTTAAAAATTCCCTCTTGAGCATTAGTATAATCATTACCCTCTTCAACTACTGTTTCTATTTCCATATAGGGATTTAAACCATGAACATTATCTAAACTTATTTCATAATTTTCATATTGAAAATATTCTCTATCTTTTATAACAGTTCTTACAGCTTTAAAACCAAGATATTCAAAGATTTCATAAGCTTTTCTTTCACTTTCTATTTCCATTTCAACTTCTTTACGGGTTTTACTTTCCTTATCAATTTTTGGCCCTTTGTAGGTTACAAATATTTTATCTCCTTTATCTGATGATGTTTTTCTAATTCTTAATGCTTCATCAGTTTTGGCAAAATCTTTTAACGGGCTGTTAAAATAAATATCCTCTTGATGTTCGTCTTTAATTTTTAATGCATTTAATTTTAGTATTTTCCTGCGCATTGTATTAAAATTGTCAATTTTTGCTTTTGCTTCAACTTCAATCATTATAATAAATTCCTTTAAACTTTAATATATTTTAAAATTTTTTTTTTAATAATTTTCATTTTCAATTTATATTTTATATTTTTTATGTAAAATTTTTATTTTTAAATAAGTTTATATACTATTTAAATACAAACTTATGTATAGTAAAAATTTTAGTTGATATTTGATTTACTATTCTCAAATTATATATAAAATATTTACTTACTTTTTTTTAAAAATATAATTTGGAGGTTTATAATGACCGATGTTGATATCAAAATAGAAAACATTGTGTCTTCTGCTAGTATTGGTAAAGATATAGTGCTTACTGAAGTTGCTAAGAATTTACCTGATGTAGATTTTAACCGCGAGCAATTCCCTGGTTTAGTTTTCAAACTTAAAGATCCAAAAACTGCTGCTTTGATTTTTAGTTCAGGTAAATTAGTATGTACTGGTGCTAAATCTATAGATGACTCAAAGTTAGCTATTAAAAAAACAGTTGATCTTATGAGGGTCATAGATGAAGATATTCCTCATGAGTTTGAAATTAAAATTCAAAATATTGTGGCTTCAGCAGATTTAGAATCTGCTTTAAATTTAGAAGCTGTTGCTTTAGAATTAGAAAACACCGAATATGAACCAGAACAATTTCCTGGTTTAGTATATCGTTTAACTGATCCTAAAGTTGTTTTATTATTGTTCGGTTCAGGAAAAGTTGTATGTACCGGAGCAAAAACTCGTAGTGATGCTAAGCTTGGAGTAGAAAGAGCTTATGACAGGCTTAAAGAGTTGGATTTAATATAATTGGTGATCGTTTTGATTAAACTTATAATATTTGACTTAGATAATGTTTTAATGAATGGGGAAGCAATAGATGAATTAGGGAAAATTGCAAATGTAGAAAATCAAATTGCTGAAATTACTGATAAAGCAATGAAAGGCGAAATTGACTTTGAAACTTCCATTCAAGAAAGAGTAAAACTTCTTGAAGGGGTTTCTGTTGATGATATTGTTGAATTAAGAGATAAAATCCCTCTCACTAATGGTGCTGAAGAAACTATCAAATCTTTAAAAGATAATAATTATGAAGTGATTATTGTTAGTGGTAGTTTCCATATTATTGCTGACCCATTAAAAGAAAAATTGGGAGTTGATGATATTTTTACTAATACTTTAATTGAAGAAGATGGAGTATTAACTGGTGAAGTTAGTGGGGATTTAGTTTCAGGGTCTAAACTTGATGTTGTAAATAATTATATTGCAGATAAAGATATTTCTTTAGAAGAATGTGTAGCTATTGGTGATGGAGCTAATGATATTTCTATATTAGAAGCTGCAGGAGTAGGTATAGCATTTAATGCTAAACCTGTTGTTAAAGAAATTGCTGATGTAGTAATTGATGAAGATGACTTAACTGCAATTTTACCAGTTATTGAAGCTAAACAATCTGAATCTGATGATGAAGAAATTGTTGAAGAAGAGTCAGAAGAATCTGTAGATGAGGATGTTGAAGATGTAACTGCTGATGATGTTGAGTCTTCTGATGAGGAGTCTGTTGATGATGAAACTGAAACATCTCAAGGGGAACAATCTGATAAAATCCTTAAAGAAAAAGCTCAAATTGAGGATACCAAAGTGGAATTTGTTCTTGCGGATACTATTGAAGGTGTTAGACAACAAAAGGTTGAAAAAGAAGAAGAAATTGCACAAATTGCAGATGACAGAGAGCATTATAACAGAGTTGCTAAAGAACAACGTAAGATTCGTGATGAATTAAATGATTCTTTAAAAGAAAACTTAAACAAAGCTATAGAATTCAGAGATCAACGTAATACTGTTAATAAGGAAGTTGAAGCAGAAAAAGAATTACGTAATAAAGCGAACAAAGATCTTAAAAAATTAGAATTCTCATCAGGTAAAAAAGATAGAGTTAAAATTGAAAATGAAATCAAAAAGATTGACAAAATCATTGAGACTAGAGTTTTAGATATTAAGAAAGAAAATCAGCTTGTTAAAAATGCAAATGATCTTCGTAAACAATTAAATGAAATTGAAGAAGATGATAAAAATAAAGAACAAGCTCAAGAACTTAGAAAAGAATCTGAAGAACACCATGCTAAAGTTGTGGAACTTTCAGAACAAGCTCAAGAATCTCATGAACAAATGTTACATTATTTCCGTAAAACTGATGAAATTAGAGCTGCTGCAGATGAAGCTCATAAATCTTTCATAGAAGCTAGAAAAGCGGCTTCTAGTAAACATGAAGAATTTAAAACAGTTTTAAGTGAAATTCATATAATAAACAAAAAACTTGGTACTTCCAGACCAAGAAAACGTAAATCAAATTCAAAACAATCTGCTCCAAAGAAAAACACTGAAGAAAAAGAGAAAGCTGAAATCATATTTGATAAATTTAAACATGGTAAAAAGTTATCTACAGAAGAGCTTTTACTTTTACAAAAATATGATATAAACTAAACAGTTTATCTTTTTTCTTTTATTTTTTTTAGCTTATTTTTTTATTATATGAACTTTTTTTATTTTAATTTAGTCTTTTTAATTCCTTATTTTTCCTTCTTGTTTTATAACTAATATGGGAATAATAAACTTATTTTTTATTTTATAATAAAAGTAGATTAATTTAAATTATTTTTCATATTTTTCTAAATAAATTAACTAATTTATTAAATATTCATTGTTTATTTTGTTCTTTAATTAATTTTTCTAAGGTTTTTAATTTTTTATTATTCTCTTTAATTGTTTTTTCCATTCTATTAAATTTACTATTATAATGATTTATTAAAAGTGTAAGGGTTAATGTAGCTGAACCAACACCTGAGAGAATAAAACCTGACCAAACAAGTATAATACTATTAATTTTACCAGCAATACTCTGTCCCAAAACAACATAACCATTACTTGTAAATGCATTAGAGGTCATTACAAAGGCATCTAGCGGATTTTTGTCTTCTACAACCATTGTATTAATAGAACTTAGGAAAATTATAATAAACAATAATAATATTGCTATCCCTAAACTATTTGCCTCGGTATATTCTTTAAATCGTCCGTAATAATATTTGATGAAATAAATAAGTACTGGAATTTGAACAAGATCTAAAATACCAATTGTTGAAAAATTAAAGAGCAGAAATGTTAAAGAAATATATGGAAATATTAATACTGTTGCTATTTTACGAAGTTTTGTGGATTTGTCTGCAGTTACAGCAATAAATAAGGATAGTCCAACATCTTTTTTTATTTTCTTTATATATAGTTAATAAATACAATCACTTATTAAACTTTATAGCTTCATATTATGAAAAATTTTATATATATTAATTATATATTTAGTAAAAAAAGAATATTAAATTATTTATAATAAAATTTTAATGAACTAAACTTTTATTAGTTTAAATTTTTAAATTATTTATTTTATTAAACTTATAATTTCATTGGATTTTATGTATATTTTCTTTATTACTACATAATCCTCTTATAGATTAAAGTTTAATAATGTTTTCTTTAATAATTTTTTTAAAACAATAATCAAGTTTTTAAATTTATATTTATATATTCTAATCAATTTTTTAAAGTGAAAAAAATGAATGAATTAATTATTTGTGAGAAACCAAAAGCAGCCGAAAAAATTGCTCAAGCTTTATCTTCAAATCCCATTAAAGGTAAGTATAATAAAAAGGTTAATTATTGGGAGTTAGAAAAAGATGGTACTAATATTGTTATTGTTTCTGCTGTTGGTCATTTATATTCATTGAATCCTATAAATTCTAGAGACACATTTTATTTTGATTTAGAATGGGTACCTGCATTTGAAATAAATAAATCCAGTAGATTTACTAAAGATTATCTTAATGCTATAAAGAAATTTTCAAAAAATGCAGATTCTTTTACTCATGCTTGTGATTATGATGTTGAAGGAACCTTAATAGGTTTTAATGCATTAAAATATGCATGCGGTATTAAAGATTTTTCTAAAGTTTCTAGGATGAAATTTTCTACTTTAACTAAAAAGGATTTACTTGAAGCTTATGAAAATAAAATAGATTTAGATATGCCGCAGGTTGAAAGTGGTATTGCAAGACATATATTAGATTATTATTTTGGTGTAAATATTTCAAAGGCTTTAATGTTATCTGTTAGAAAATCAAAATCCAAATATTTAAAATTATCTGCAGGACGTGTACAAACTCCTACACTTTCTATACTTGCTAAAAGGGAAAAGGAAATTAAAAAATTTGTACCTGAACCTTATTGGTTAATAAAAGCATTACTTGTAAATGATATTATAGCAGATCATGTTGATGGTAAAATTTTTGATAAGAAACGAGCAGAAAATATTTATAAAAATTGTAAAGGTTCAGATGCTGATATTAATAAGGTTAAAATTACAAAAACTATTAGAAAACCTCCTATACCATTTGATTTAGGTGGGCTTCAATCTGAATCTCATTCCGTATTCGGATTTTCTCCTAAAAAAACTCAACTTATTGCTCAGAATTTATATACTGGAGGATTCACATCTTATCCACGTACCTCTTCTCAAAAATTACCAGAATCTTTAAATTATAAAAATATTTTAATTAACCTTTCTAAAAATTCTGAATATAAGAAACATATTACTGATTTACCTAAAAAATTAAAACCAAATGAAGGTAAAAAAACAGATGCTGCTCACCCTGCAATTCACCCTACAGGTGTCCTTCCTGATAAATTAGATAAAGATGAGCAGAGGATTTATGATTTAATTGTCTATAGGTTTATCAGTGTTTTCTCTACTGATTCTGAACTTGAAACTATGAAAGTAAACCTTAATGTTGGTAAAGAAGGTTTTGAATTTAAACGTAAAAGGGTTTCTAAAATGGGCTGGTTATCTCATTACCCATTTAAAAAGATTGAAAATGATAGTTTTCCAGATGTTAAAAAAGGAGATAAAATCAAAGTTAAAGATATAATGTCTGAAGAGAAGGAAACTAAACCTCCTGCTAGATATAATGAAGCATCCCTTATTAAAGAACTTGAAAAAAGGGAATTAGGAACTAAAGCTACACGTGCCGATATTATTGATAAACTTTATGATAGAAAATATATTTCCGGTAAAAAAATTGAAGTTAATCAATTAGGTGAAAATATTATAGATACTTTAGAAGAATATTGTAAGGATATAACTTCAGAAGAGTTAACTCGCAGTTTTGAGAAGGATTTAGATAAGATTAGAGATAACAAACTTACAAGGGCAAAACTTATAGATGATGCATATTATGAGGTTCGAAGTATTCTTTCAGATATTCAAAAAAATGAAAGAGACATCGGTCCAAAGCTTTATGATGCCTATATGAAAAGCCAAATTGTAGGTAAATGTGCTTGTGGTGGAGATTTAATTAAAAGATATTCTCCAAAAACTAAAGCTAGTTTTGTTGGTTGTTCTAATTATCCAGATTGTAGGGTAATTTATAATCTTCCTAAAGGTGCTACCTTCCTTAAAAAGAAATGTCCTACATGTGGCCTTCCTATAATTTCCTTTGGAAAACCACGTCAACATGCATGTCTTGACCCTAATTGTGGTAATGAAAATGTAAAATCTAAAAAAATTCTAGAGGTCGTAGGTACCTGTCCTAAATGTGGTAAAGAATTAATTAAACGTCATGGACGTTTTGGTGAATTTATTGGTTGTAGGGGATTTCCTAAATGTAGATTCACATGTAATGTTGATGATTTAGATAAAGTTATTGAAGAAAATAAAAAGGATTAATTAAATATTCTTTACTTTTTTTTTAAAATATTTTTATTATATTTGTTTACAATTTATTCTATTTTTAAGTATAACCTTCGATTTTTACTACTCTTTTAGAATAATCAAAAATTTCTATTTTTTTTATAAATATTTATATATAGTAATATAATTATATATGTATTTAAATTTTATATTAAATTTTATCAAAATATTTAATTTTTTAAATTATATTTTAAAATTTAACAAAATTTATCAAAAATTAATATTAAAATAATATTTTTATTTATTAGTTTATTTATTTAATATTTGAGGATTTAGTATGAATAAAAGTGATTATACTAGAGATTATTATATGTTAAAAGGTCCACTTTCTAAAAAAGGATATGATTGGTGGTGGCATTCTTTTACAGCATATAATAAAAATACCGGTGAAGCTAAACCATTTTTTATAGAATATTTTGTATGTAATCCTGCTCTTGCAGAAGATACTCCTACTTTAGGTCAGGATCCTGAAAATATTAAAAAAGGTAAAAGACCATCATATTTTATGATGAAAGTTGGAACATGGGGTGAATATCCTCGTCAAATACATAATTTTTATTCCATGAAGGATTTTAATTGCCCTGATGATAAATTAGATATTCAAGTTGGGCCATGCACATTAACTGAAACTCACATGTCTGGTGAATGTAAACTTACTGAAGAAGAGGTAAATAATCATCCAGAATATATGTGTGATGCAGGTGAAATGTCTTGGGACTTAGAAATTGATAAACAAATTACTTTTAATGTAGGTTATGGTGCTAATAAATTATTTAGGAAATTAAATTCTTTTGAAATGTTCTGGCATGCTGAAGGTATAAAAACTCTTTATAAAGGAACAATATTCCTTGATGGTGAAGAATATGAAGTAATACCTGCAAAATCCTATGGTTATGCAGATAAAAACTGGGGAGGAGACTTTACTAGTCCTTGGTTATGGATATCCTCATGTAATTTAACAAGTTTAATCACAGGAGAAAAACTTAATAACTCAGCATTTGAAGCTGGTGGTGGAAAACCTAAAGCATTTGGTATAACTATTCCTCGAAAACTTTTAATTGGATTTTATTATGAAGGTAAAATGTATGAATACAATTTTGCAAGATTTTGGAACAATGTTAAAATAGATTTTAGTTTTGAGGAAGGAGAAGAGGAACATAAATGGATTGTTAACTGTAGTAACTGGTCCAGCAGATTAGAGTTAGTATTGTACTGCAAAAGAAAAGACATGTTATTAATTAATTATGAAGCACCAACGGGTAAAAAACTCCATAATCGTCTTTGGAATGGTGGAAATGGTTATGGTGAAATCAAATTATACAAAAAAGATGGTTCTTTAATAGATCATGTTAAAATTGAAAATGCTGGATGTGAATATGGAGAATATGATAAAGAATAATAATTATTCTTTATATTCTTTTTTATTTTCTAATTAATATTTTATATTTCTATTATTTTGAGATAATTAGTTTTTCTTGTTTCTCCTAATGGAAATCCTCCAGTTACTATTATTAAATCCCCTTTATTCAGATTAAATTCTTTTTCTGCCATTATTTTTGCATTTTCAAC
This sequence comes from uncultured Methanobrevibacter sp., assembly GCA_900314605.1. GTDB lineage: Archaea > Methanobacteriota > Methanobacteria > Methanobacteriales > Methanobacteriaceae > Methanarmilla. Next base: position 28,328 of record OMVX01000001.1, read on the forward strand.
CATATCGTCTGTATTATCGTATATTTCTGTTATTATAGGTTTTACTCCATAGTTTAATACAACTTTTTCTGCAATATGTTTTGAAGGACAACATGCTAATATTATTGTGTTAGGTCTTAAATTACTAATTCTACGTGCAGTAAAACCGGTCATAGTTGTTGTCACTATTAATTTTATATTAGTGTATTCAACAGCATCTGCAACAAGTTTAGCAATAGTATCACTTCTATTGATTTTACCTTTATAACTTAAATGCTTATTATAATCAATAGTTGATTCTATATATTTGCATATTTTACTCATTATTTCAACTGAATCAACAGGATAATTTCCAACTGTGGTTTCACCAGACAACATTACACAATCAGTTTCATCTAATATTGCATTTGCTACATCAGATACTTCTGCTCTTGTAGGTCTAGGATTATCATACATTGAAGCTAACATCTCAGTTGCAACAATTGCAAATTTACCTTTTTCACGACATTTTTTAATAATGGTTTTTTGTATCACAGGTAACTTTTCCATTGGCACATCTACTCCAAGGTCTCCACGCGCTACCATTATACCATCAGACTCATCTATTATTTCATCAATATTTTTTATACCCGTATGACTTTCAATTTTTGAAATAATAGAACAGTCACCTCCAGCTTCTTTAATTAATTCGCGAACTTCAGTTACATCTTCTTTCCTATTTACAAAAGATAGAGCTAAATAATCGCAGGAATGTTGTGATGCAAATATAATATCTTTTTTATCTATTTCACTTAAAAAATCTAATTTTAAATTTACTCCTGGAACATTAATTGATTTATTGTCCTCAATTTTACCATTACCTAATGCTTTTAGTACAACATAATCATCCTCTTTTTCAATAACTTCAAATTCTAGTAAGGCATTGTCTATCAGTACTTTGTCACCTAGTTTAATAAAATCTATAGCATCACCATGATTTACTCCAAATTCTTCATCACTACCAAGTATACAAGTCTTACTCATTTTAATAGTATCATCTTTTTTAAGACTCACTTCTCCATTTTTAAATCCTAATGTTCTAAATTCAGGTCCTTTTGTATCATACATTATAGCTACCGGTACATTGCATCTTTTACGTACTTCCCTAACAGTATCTAATGTTTTTATAATCTCATCTTGTGTAGCATGACTAAGATTGATACGTGCACAATCCATACCTTCATTAACCATTTTACTCATTATATCTACAGAGTTAGAGGCTGGACCTATACTACATATAACTTTTGTCTTTTTCATACTTTATTCCCCATATATTTTTTAAATTCTTTTTTTTATATTTTATATTTTCACTATCTTAAATTTGAATATTTTTCATTATTAGTTTTTTTATCTTTAATTTATATAAAATCATTGATTTTTTTCCTTTATTTCATTTATTTGATTATTAATACTATTTTCTTATTCTTTATTGTTAATTTGTTTTGATTAATTTGTTTTAGCATATTTAACTAATTTTGATTATTTTTTCATTTATTAATTTCTATATATTTTTATTAATTTTATCTAATTATATGCTTATTAACGGTAGTCTTTTGAGTTTTTTTTTAAGCAATATTTTTTCTTTAAATTTTTATTTAAATATAATACATATATTTAAAAAGTTTAAAGATAATATTATTAATGAATAATATTTAAATATTATTTTGAATAGTTAATTAGAAATATTAAATTAATATTTAAACAATTTATTTTTTATTAATTTGAATTTCTGCTATAATTATTTTATTTAATTAAATTTTAATATTTTTTAACTTTTAAATTATAGAAAATATAATTTTAAAAGTATTTTAAGAAATTTTTTTTATTATAAATTTGACAGAGGATTTTATGAATACTAAGACAAAGAATATACTCAAATCTGTAGTAATCATTCTCATACTTTTTGCTTTTGTATTAGCATTAAGACTTCCTGCTGCTAATATTAATGGAATTCCTTCAGAATTAAAAGGAGATTATGTTGATTCCAGTGGTCTTCCTTATTTTTCTGAAATGGATTCATATTATAACTTAAGGATGACACAGGATTATTTTGACCATGGTTACTATGGAGATGCTTTGGTTAATAATACGCAAATTGATAATCATAGATATTCTCCTTTCGGTGCTAATACTACGAATGATTTAGGTATTGCAGTGACTACTACATGGCTACATAGTTTGGCCCAATTTTTCGGTGATTTTGACATTAAAACCGTGGCATTTTGGACAGGATCTATTATAGCTTCTTTAGCTGTTATCCCCGCATATCTACTTCTAAGAAGAGTTACTAATGATTATGGAGCAATTACTGCATCTTTGCTTATTGCATTATCTCCTAACTACTTTGCTCACACATTCCCTGGTTTTTTTGATACCGATATGTTTTATTTTATTTTTCCATTGTTTATGATTCTATTTTTCTTTGAATCTATACGATCGGATAATAAGACACATAAGATATTGTTTGCAATACTTACAATTATAACAATTCTCGGATTCTCTCAAGCGTGGGATGGTTATGTATTTTACATTGCTATGTTAGGTTTATTTGTAATATTCTATTTGATTATTAATTTTATTATGAGTATTAGAGATTCAACTGAACACATGTCTTTAAGCACTAGGATTAAGAAGTTTTTCACTCGATCAGACATATTATTGATTATTGGACTTGTTGTTTTACTTGTTGTAATATTTAATATTGTTGATTCTTTCGGTATTGTTGGAATTATTGGTAATGTTTTAAGCGGTTTTGCCCTACAAGCTAAAACTACTTTATCAGGTTTCCCTAACGTATCCATATCTATTGGTGAGCTTCAAATTCCTAATTTAATTTCTGGCGGGGTCACTGGCGCTTTCTTAGCAGATTCTGGATCTGCAATAAATGGTATTGGTGGAATAACTTGTTTATTTGCTTCTTTAATAGTTCTTTACACTTTTGTAGTTAGATTATTTAAATTGCAGAAAACTAATGTTAAAACAACTTCTTCAGGGAAATTACCTAAAAGTCAAAGAGTATCTCCTGCTGAAAAGGCAGATAAAAGTCAATTTAGTTTAAACCTTAATCAAATTGAGAACTTCGGTGCTAAATCAGAACATCATCAATCTAAAAAAGATACTATATTGTACTTATCTTTATTTATAGTTTGGACCATTTCAGCTGCTCTTGCAGTAACACAGGGTGCAAGGTTTATTACATTATTAATTTTACCATTCGGTATACTTACTGGTATTTTTGTAGGTTATGCTGCAGATTATATTAAATATAAACGAATTTCAGATAAAAAGTTAATAGCCTTAATTGTTATTTTTGCTCTTATAGGGTCTTACCCTATTCTCAATCAAATAAATTGGACATTAGGTATTGCTGTATTTGGAATTATTCTTATTATTGTTGCAGTCCTATACCAACTTAAAAAACCATTAGTCTATAATGATATACCATATACAAAATATTTGGCAATATTCTGTATATTCCTAGCAATTGTTTCTCCAACAATATGTTTTGCTCAGTATACTGCTGACCATATTGGTCCAGGTACTTCTGATTATATGTGGAATTCAATGGAATGGATTAATGAAACTCAACCTAAAGATACAGTTATCGCATCATGGTGGGATTTCGGTTATTTATTTGAGATTGCTGCTGATAGACAAACAGTCTTTGATGGAGGTATGCAAGGTATGGAAGGTAGGGCTTATTGGCTTGGTCATGCAATGACCACGAAAAACCTAGAATTATCTGCAGGTATTTTTAGAATGCTTGGTACATCTGGATATGACCCGATATATTATAAATTATGCCCTTATACAAATTCAAGCAATGGAACTACTGCAAAAATACTTGATGATATTTTACCTCAAGCTAAATCTGATGCACAATCTACATTAACTAATAAATATAAGATTCCAAGTTCAGTTGCTGCTGATGTTGTTCAACTTACTCACCCAGATAATCCTAGACCAGTTATTTTTGTAGCAAGTTCTGATATGCTTCAAAAAGCAAGTTGGTGGACCTACTTTGGTAATTGGAAATTTGATGGTGAAGACACTGATCCATATCAATATTATGTATCTACAAATCAAACTCAATTAAATGCTTCTGGTCAAAGTGGTGAAATTCTATTACTTCAAGATTATGGAGTTAACTTTACTGTCAATATTACCAGAGGAGCAAATAATAATACTAATGCACAAGTTGTTAGTAAATTTGCTAATAATGGTAGTACAACTATTGTGAATGGTTCAGAGTATAATCCATTAAAAGCTGGTCATATTCTTGTTATTGAAGATGGTTATCTTATTAAAAACGAAAGTATAAAAGGTGTTAGCGACGGTAACTTTACATTATATGTAATGGGATACAATGGTACTTACAATGCTATATTGATGAGTAATGAACTTGTTGATTCAATGTTTACTCAATTGTATCTTTTAGGTGGTGTAGGTCAGGACGTATTTACTCAGGTACATATGGATACAGGTGTATCTTTATGGAAGGTCAACTTTGAAAATACGGCAGCTGGAGGAAATCCTTCCTCTTCTACTGCTGAAGTTTCAAATTCGTCTAATAATAATACAACATCGACCTCCTAGCATTATAAGTTAAGATTTTTATCTTAACTTATTTTTTTTATTTTAATTTACTATTTTTTTTATAATTTTTATTTTAAAATTCAATAAATTATTACTTAATCAATTTTTAAATTTTAGAATTTTCCCTTTTTTTTATTTATTAATATTTAGATATTTTTTCTATTTGCTTTAATTTTTTTAAGGAATTATTAGTTTTAAAATTTAATTTTAATCTTAAGTTTTATATATTTTAAAATAAGAAATAATTATTATATTATTTTTATATGTTTTTTAAAAAATTATTTAATTTTTAATTATCATTTATTTGGTGTATTTATGAGTGATATTGAGCAGAAAATTAAAGATATTGAGGATGAAATTCAAAAAACTCAATATAACAAAGCTACTTCTCACCATATAGGTAAACTTAAAGCTAAAATTGCAAGATTAAAAGAAGAACAAATTAAAAGAAACAGTTCAGGTACTAAGGGTCAGGGGTTTTATGTTAAAAAATCTGGTGATGCTACTGCAGTACTTGTAGGTTTTCCATCTGTAGGAAAGTCAACCTTACTTAATGAATTAACTAATGCAGAAAGTAAAGTTGGAGCTTACCAATTTACAACTTTAGATATTATACCTGGTATTATGGAATATAATAATGCTCAAATTCAAATTTTTGATGTTCCAGGTATTATTACCGGTGCTTCTGGTGGTAAAGGCCGTGGTAAAGAGATTTTAGCAGTTGCTAGGGATGCAGATTTAATTATTGTAGTCCTTGATGTTTTAAATCCTCAACATTTAAATGTTATATTAAAAGAAATTCATGATATTGGTGTTAGACCAAACCAGACTAAACCTGATGTTCGAGTTAAAAAAACAGGTAAAGGTGGTGTAAAAGTATCTTCAACTATTCCATTATCAAATCTTGATGAGGTTACTATTAGATCTGTATTAAATGAATATGGTATACACAATGCCAGTGTATTATTTAGGGAAGATATCACTATAGATCAATTTATTGATGTTTTAGATGGAAATAAATCATATGTTCCAATGATTATTCTTGTAAACAAAACTGATTTAGTAGATGAGAACTATTTAAATGAAATTAAAAAAACTATACCTGATTTTATTCCAATTTCAGCAGATAAAAAACAGAACATGGATTATCTTAGAGAAACTATTTTTAATCAGTTAGGTCTTATTAGAATTTATCTTAAACCTCAAGGTAAACAAGCAGATATGGAAGATCCTCTTATTATTAAAAGCGGTACTACTGTAATCGAAGCTTGCGGTAAACTACATAGGGAATTTGTTAAAAATTTTAGACATGCTAAGATTTGGGGTGATTCTGTTAAATTCCCAGGTCAAAAAGTAGGCCCTGATCATGTTCTTCAGGATGAAGATGTTTTAAGGGTTATTCTTAAAAAATAGTATTTAAATTTTTATTCAAGGTTAATTATTTGCTTTATTTTTTTATATTATTATCATTTTTTTATTATTATAACAGAATATTAATTTTCATTGATTCATGTGATAATATGATTAATAGTACTATATTTATTACAGGAACTCCATGCACTGGGAAAACCACAATTTCTCAACTTTTATTTGATAAATTTAATATTAAAAAAGATTGGGATGTTAAATTACTTAAAACCAATGACCTTGCATTAGAAAATAATTTAATATTAGGTACACATCCTGAGAAGGAATATAAAATAGTAGATATAGATAAATTAGATAAAATTTTTACAGTCCAAAAAGAAGATTTCTTTAAAAAACATAGTAATTTAAATAAATTATTACTTTTTGAAGGTCATTTAAGTCATTTCTGTACTGGTGCTGATAAAGTAATTATTTTAAGAGTTTATCCTGATAAATTAAAATTAAGATTAAATGGTCGAAATTATAATAATTCAAAAATCTTTGAAAATCTCCAAGCAGAAGCTTTAGCAGTATGTTCTGTTGAAGCATATGAAATTTATAAAGACAATTCTTTTGAAATAGATGTAACAGATAAAAGTCCATATGAAATATTAAATATTATTTGCGAAATTATTTTAGATAAACTAGAACCTAATATTGGAAGTGTAGATTTTACCAGTTGGCTTATCAACAATGACATTAATTAATAAATATTTTTTTATCATTAATTTTTATTAATTATAAATTTTTTTAGAATTATTAAACATAATATATAATGAAACTTTTTACTCCAATATGTTTATTATAGTAAAGCTTTTTATATAGAAAAAACATAATCATTCTTAATATTCTTCTTGTATATTGTGGTTTAATAATATGGTTTAAAATTGTTATTTTTTTATTTAAAATCTTTTAAACCTATTAATAATTTATAATTCTATTTACAGGAGTTTATATTCCATTTATAAGAGGGGTATGTTTGAGTAGAGGAAAAAGACCTAAATGGATTTTAAATATTGCAAATGAAAGAATTAATATTCTTTTTAATTTAGCTGAAAATGAATTTTTCACTCATCCTGAAAGATCTCATAGATATGCTGAGTTAGCACTTAAAATATCCACTAAATATAATCTTAGTATTCCCGCTCAATGGAACAGACGATACTGTAAAAATTGTCATAAGTTCCTTTTTCCTGGCCAAAACTGTTCAATCCGGCTAGTTAATTGTACTGTTAACATAAAATGTTCAGAATGCGGCCATATTATGAAAATTCCTTATATTAAGGAGATAAAATCAAAGAGGAGAGCTAAAATTGAGTCATATATTAAGCAAAAAAGAAATTATGAATGAAGCTCTTTCTACTATAACAATTAACATTGGAAAATCTGGTGTAAATGAAAATGTAATTGATGAAATCAAACGTCAATTAAAATCCAATGAAGTTGTTAAATTAAAATTTGCTAGGTCTATAGCAAAAAATAAAGATGATTTTATAGGTGACATTGTCAGTGCAACTAATAGTGAATTAGTTGATGTTAGAGGCCATGTTGCCATTATTTATAAGAAAAAATCTTAATACTCATTTTGAGTTACAAACTTATTTTTCTTTAGCATAAAGCTAAACTTAAGTTTAATTTGAGGATCATATTAAGAATTTCTATCTATTTAACAAATCTTTTTAAAATATTAGAATTTAACATGAGTTTATTTTCTATAAATAAATATATGGAGAATTAATATGAGTACTGTATATGATGTACCTGCAGAGGTATTAATCAATCACATCGCAGATGAATTTAAAAATAATAATGATAAAATTCAATCACCTGAATGGTCTTGTCTTGTTAAAACTGGTGTTCATAAAGAAAGAAAACCTGTTAATGTCGATTGGTGGTATGTAAGATGTGCTGCTATCTTAAGAAAAGTATATATTACTGGCCCAGTAGGTGTTAGAAGTTTAAGAAGGTCTTTTGGAGGTAAAAAAGACCGTGGTGTTCGCCCTGAAAAGTTCAGATTAAGTGGCGGATCTATTGTTAGAGTTGCTTTACATCAATTAGAAGCAGCAGGTTATGTTGAAAAAATTGAAGGTGGAAGAGTAGTAACTCCACAAGGACAGTCTTTTTTAGACAAAACTTCTGCAGAATTAATAAAAGATATTCCAGAACTTGAAAAATATTAAATTTGATTGATAAAGATATGGAGATTTGTATATGAGTGAACTTGATGAAATTCGTCGTAAAAAAATGGAGGAATTGCAAAAACAACAAGAACTTGCTAACCAACAAATGCAACAGCAAGTGGATCAGCAAGCTCAACAAGAACAATTTGATGCACAGCTTAATCAAGCTGTAAAACAAATTATGACTCCAGAAGCTCGAAGCAGATTAACCAATCTTAAATTGACTAGACCTGAATTAGTCAAACAAATTGAAATTCAATTAATTCAATCTGCTCAAGCTGGTAGTTTAAAAGGAAAAGTAACTGATGACCAACTTAAAGTTTTATTATCACAATTAGCTGGTCAAAAAAGAGATATCCGTATTACCAGGAAATAGTTTTATGAAAGCTTGTGTATTATATAGTGGTGGTAAAGATAGTTCTCTTATGGGCCTTACTCTTAAAAGATTAGGTTTTGATGTAGAACTTATTACTGCAAATTTTGGGGTATATAATTCGTTTATTCCTGCATCTTTATCTGCAAAAGCTTTAGGCTTACCTCATAGTGTTTTGAATTTAGATAAATCTATTTTACAACATGCTGTTAATATGATTTTAGAAGATGGATTTCCAAATGAAGGAATTAAATATATTCATAATGAGGTAATTGAAGCAGCAGCTTTAAAGTATCCAATTGTTGCTGATGGAACACGTAGGGATGATAAAACTCCTAAACTTAATAGGGACCAAATCCAAAGTTTAGAGGCTAGAAAAAATATCCAATACATAAATTTGGATAGTTTTGGATTTAAAACTATAAATACATTGGTTTCGTCACTTTTTGATGTAAAAAAAGAAAAAAGCAATAAAGACAATAGTTCTGATTATGAGGTTGAAATTAGATTATTAATTGACCAAATGGGAGGAAATTCTAGCGAACTTTTCCCAGAACATTATCAAACAAATGTTGTCGGTTTAAAAGGTTGAATTATAAGATTGTTCCGTATCTAAATAATAATAATTATATAGTTTGGTGAAAATATGAGTAGAAATAAACCATTAGCTAAAAAATTAAGAATGGCTAAAGCAACAAAACAAAATAGAAGAATTCCTATTTGGGCTTATGCTAAAACTAATCGTAAACTAAGATATAGACCTAAGCCTAGACATTGGAGAAGAAATAATCTTAAATTATAAGGGTGTTTAATATGGCAAAAAATGTAGAAAGAATTTATACAATACCTCTTCGTAATGTTAAAAATGTCAAAAGGACTATAAGAGCTCCTAGGGCTATTCGGGAAGTAAGAAATTTTTTAATTAAACATATGAAAGTAGAACATATAGTTATTGATGCTTCAATTAACGAAAAAATTTGGGAAAGAGGAATACAAAAAATTCCCTCTAAAATCAAAGTAAAAGCAACCGTTATTGAAGAAGATGATGAAAAATTTGTTAAAGCAGTTCTTGCTGAATAAACGTCATCTTTTTTTTAAATATGTTCATTTTAATCAAAGGTATATAATAATGTTGAAAAGAGTTAATATTACAGGAAATCCAAATATTGGAGTATACATATCTGCTAATGATGATGTAGCTATTGTTCCTCACAATATTTTAGATTCTCATCTTGAAGTTTTAAAAGAAGCTTTAGATGTAAATATTGTTACATGTTCAATTGCTGGATCTAATTTATCTGGTGCTTTAATGGCAGGAAATTCTAATGGTTTTATAGTTTCCCCTCAAATATATGATAAAGAATTAAATACTTTAAAAGAAGCAGGGATTGAAAATATTGCTTTATTACCAGATAAATATACAGCAGTAGGTAATATTCTAGCTGTTAATGATAAGGGAGCTATAGTTAGTTCTAAAGTTTCCGATAATGCTATTAATGTTATTGAAGAAACATTAAATGTAGACGTAGTAAAAACATCCATAGCAGGTTTTGATATTGTAGGTTCTTTAATGGCTGTTACTAATAAAGGATTTCTTATTCACAAAGATTCTAATCCTGATGATTTAACTTTTCTTCAAAAGGTTTTTGGTGTAGAAGGTAATATTGGTACTGTTAACCGAGGGGTACCTCTTATAGGTGCATGTTCTATAGCAAATTCCCATGGAGTAATAGTTGGAGAAGATACTACTGGTCCTGAAATGGCTAGGATTGAAGAATCTTTAGGATTTTTAGATACATTTTAAATATAATCATATCAAAATGAGGGATTTATATGCAAACTAAAATTTATAGGGTTAAAGGTCAATTTGTTTTAGGCTCACAGACTCAAAAATTTACTAAAGAACTTAAATCATTTAATGAAGAAAACATTTATGAAAAAATTTATTCATTATTTGGTAGTCAACATGGAATAAATAGGAATAAAATAGACATTCAAGAAATAGAAGAAATCACTCCTGATGAAGTTGAAGATCTTGTTCTTAAAGGTATCTTATAAAAAAGGTGTTTTTTATGGATGATCAGCAAAGATTACAACAAATGGTAAGTGAACTTTCTGCTTATAGAAATCAGGCAGAATTATTACAACAACAAGTAGAAGCTCTTCAAGCATCACTTTCTGAACTTGAAGTATTAAAAAATACTATTGATAGTATGGCAGGTAAAGATTCTGTTGAATCTTTAGTTCCTATAGGTGGCGGAGCTTTTATGGAAGGCGAAATAAAAAATACCCAAGATGTTGTAATGAGTATAGGTGCTGGTATTGCTGTAAAACAAACTGCAGATGAGGCTAAAGCAACTATTGATTCTCAGTCAGAAGAATTAAAACAAAATTTAGATAAAACTTTAGAAAATTTACAAAATGTCACAGATGCTATTGCTCGGCTTCAGCCTGCTGCTGAAAAGTTGTCACAAAATTTACAACTTGATGCTCAATTATCAGGACAATAATCCCACACCTTTTCTTTTATTTTTAATTTTCTTCTTTTTTTTAACTATTTTAAACTTTTAATTATATTTTTTAATTAATTTTACTACTCTTTTTTTCTTAGATAAATTTTATTAATTTTTAAAATTAGTTTATAAAAAATATAAAATATTCATAATTGATTTAATGAATTAAATTATTTTAAAAAAAGTATTTAATAATATATTAAGAATTGAATAATAAAAAAAATTAAATAAATGGAATCTTAGTTGAATATTTCCATTTATTTTGAAACTTTTATTGTACCTTTTCCAGTAGCTTGCTTGTATGTTGCTGTGGGTTTATAAGTTACTGTAAATTTATAGTTTCCTTTTTTGTTTAATTTTAGTGCTTTTATTTTTGCTCCATTAAGGGTTAGTGTAGCTATTCCTTTTGAATTGGTTTTTACTTTGAAGGTTTTATTTTTTATTTTAAAGTAGATTAATTGATTTTTTATTACTTTATTTTTACTGTCTTTTAATGTTGCAGTTAATTGCATTTTTTTAGCAGTACTTTTATAGGATTTTTGAGAGGTTTTAACATTAACTAATTTACTTGCTTCTTTGTTAATAGTTATTTTTCCAGTTCCATTTGATCCTATATGATTTTCGTCACCTTCAAAGATTGCTATTATATTATGTGTACCAGCACCAAGTTTCTTTAATTGTGCACTTGTTATTTTAATTTGTGAAATTCCTGATGCGTCACTAAGACCAGTTCCAATTACCACTCCATTTACTGTAAATATAATATTAACATTTGAAACTTGGGGGTTAACAGTTACTGAATAAATGTTATCATAATTTATAACATAATTAGCATTTTTTGAGGTAATACTAGTTGCTTGAGGTTTTACTTCGAAATTTACTGTTGATACACTTTTATCATAGTTTTCTGTTCCATTGAATATAACGTTGAATGTATAATTATCTGCATTTAAATTAGGAATATTAATAGTTCCTATACCATTAGTTAAATTAGCAGAATATATTTGCTCATTATAGATAAGATAAATTATACCACTAATATTTTTATAGACAAATACTTTAATTAATTCATCTTCACCATAGGTAATATTATCTGCTTCAGTATACATATCAATGGTCTGTTTATTAACTGTAAAATTAAGTATTTCAGATAATGCTTTTGCATAATTAGCACTTCCACCATAAATAATTGATATTGTATGGTTTCCTGCATTTATGCCTTGAAGTTCAACAACTCCAAAACCTCCACTAATATTAGTATATTCTTCATCATCAACATATACTGTTACATTACCTTCTCCTATTAATTCCATGTTTAAATCACATACATAAAATGTAACATAACCAATTGTTTCATAGGTATAATCTTTTACTTCTACTGTGATTTCTGTAAATTTTTGAATTAAATTAGGATCACTTGCAGTTTTAGTAGCTTTATAAACCTTAATATTATTAATATTATCAGTATAAATGATATTTCCTTCAATATTATTTGTAAATTTAGAAGTAGTAATATTAAGTATTCCATCATTTAAATAAATTCCTCCAGCACTAGGAGCATAATTATCACTTACAGTACAATTATTAAAAATACTGGTACTATTATTAAGGTATAATGCGCCACCATAAACTCCTGCATTATTACCAGTAAAACTGGAGTTTGTAAAGGTACCATTACCTGTTTGAATAAATATTGCACCACCAGTATTGTTTCCATTGTTGTTTTCGAATTTTGTAAATATAAAATAACCATTACCTTTATTAATGTAGATTGCTCCACCACTATCATTTGCATAGTTATCGGTTAAATTACAATAATTAAAGGTAATATTGCCTATATTATTAAAGACGGCACTACCGTTCATAGCGTTATTTTCTAAAAAGCTTGAATTAGTTAAAATCACTGTAGTTTTAGTAATGTAGATTGATCCTCCTTTGGTTCCTTTGTTGTTTCTGAATTTTGAATTTATAATAGTAAAATGACCATTATTAATGTAGATTGCTCCACCTTCAATTCCATTATTATCTGTAAATGATGTGTTTAAAATTGTAGCATTTCCATTAACATATAATGCACCACTAAATTGGGTTCCATTATTATCAGATAAAGTAGAATTTTCAATATAAGCAATACCATTAGTAATATACACTCCTCCAACATATTTTGCACTGTTAGCAGTTATCGTTGAGTTTATACATGTAAGATTACTCTTAAACATGTAGATTGCTCCGGCATATGTTAGTGCACTATTATTTTCAAACCTCGTATTTTCAATAGTACAATTACCTAGATTAACATATAATCCTCCACCATTAATGTTTCCCCAATTACCTGAGAAAATTGTATCTGTAATTTTACCATTACCTCTTAAAATGTAGATTGAACCAGAAGTTCCATTGTTATTGTTGAATGTTGAATTTATGACGGTACAATTTCCCTTAACATAAACTGCACTACCATTAGCATTACTTGCAGTATCATTTAATGCCATGTTATTGTTGAATGTTGAATTTAAAATAGTACAATTACCTGTAGCAATATAGATTCCTCCACCATAACAACCTGTATCAGCATCACTTTTAACATAGTTACCGGTAAATGTTGAATATATAAAATACCCTTTACTTTTTTCTTTAATGTAAATTGCTCCCCCATAAACTTGAGCATTGTTGTTGTTAAATGTTGCTTTTGTAAATGTTCCATTTCCGTCTATAAAGATTGCTCCTCCATTAGAGCTTGCATTGTTGTTGTTGAATGTTGATTTAGTCATGTTACAGTTTACATTTTTTATGTAGATTGCTCCTCCATAAGTTTTTGCCTTGTTAGTTTGGAAGGTTGAATCATCTACAATAATTTTACCATTTTCTAAGTAGATTGCTCCTCCATTAGAGCTTGCATTGTTGTTGTTGAATGTTGAATTGCTTATGTTGCAGTATCCGTCTTTTATGTAGATTGCTCCTCCATAAGTTTTTGCATTGTTGTTGCTAAATGTGGAGTTTACAAAGTTTCCATTTCCTGAAAATATATAGATTGCACCACCATAAAGTGAAGTATTTCCATTTACAATGTTAATATTTTTCAAAGTTACAGTATGCCCTGTAATATTTAAAAATCTTACTTTTCCACATAAATCTATAGTATGTCCTTTACCATCAATAGTTAAATTCTGAGATATAACAATTCCACCAAGGTCTATAAATCTACTGTCATATTCTTCATTAAATATATAATTATTATCTAATGTTATTTCACTACTACCTGAATTTATTGTTTCGTTTAGACTACTAAAATTTAAAATATCATTATCATCCTTTGCCCTTTCACTTCCAGGATGCTTACTTGATATTTTCATAGTATTATGATTTTCATTTGCAACATCCATATCATTATTGTTTGATGTTGTTTGAATATTTTCTGCATGTTCTGTTAAACTAATATTTTCATCCATATTAATATCACTTGCAGCAACTAATCCTAACCCTAAAAACATGATTAAGATTAAAGTTCCTGCTAATAATAGCTTTACTTAATTTTTAACATACCTCCTTATAATAAAAAAATTTTTTCATCATTATTAATTTTCATTAATTTATATTATTTATATAATTATAAAATATTATTTTTCTTTTAATTTATATATATATATTTTATATTTTTAATAATCTTATTAGTGTATTCGATTTTCTTTTAAAATTTTAAAAAAATAATTTTTCATAAAGGGTTCTAGGAATAAAGGTTTTAATTCAGATTTTTTTTAAAAAATTTTTAACAATTTTTTTCAACATTTTTTCTTTTTCTTATTTTAAATTATCCCTCATTTATTTTCATATTTTTCATATGACCACTTATTTTTATTTAACATTATTTTAATTTTAATGATTATTTCAATCTTCTATTATTTTTTAAAATAAATGGTCTATATATGTATGTTTAAATTCATCATTTTTTTAGTTTAGATTTAAAAATCATAAAATTATAATATTATTAAAAATTAAAGTTAGATATAACCAAAATTATTTTTAACTTTAAATTTAAATCAATTATATTCTTAGTTCCAAATTTTTATATAAATTTTTATTAGTTTAAATTTATTTATAAGTCTTATAAATTGTTTGTTGGATATATATTTTTTTAAGGAAGGTAATAACTTGTTTGAATCATTAAAAAGTAAATTTTCCAGAACTAGTAATCAGTTAACAGATAAGGTTACTGAAGAAGCTAAAGAAGAAAATAATATTGAAAGTTTCGATTCTGAAGAAATAGAAGAAAATATCCCTAATAGGGATATTGATGATGAAGATGCAGAATGGGAAGAAATCTTTGATGAAGAAGATGATGAAGAAGATTTAAATGAATCAAATAAAAAATCAGGATTTTTCTCAAGATTTTCAAGTAAAAAGGATAAAGACGACTCTTCAAAGCCTAAAGTTAAAAGAGATAGATTTGCTGAAGCTTTAGCAGAACAAGAAGCTAAAAAAGAAGCTGAAGAATTAGGCATTGAAGTTCCTAAGAAGAAACATTGGTATAGTGGAAATAAATCTTCAGATGATGAGGAAAAAGAAGATTTTGATAAAGAATACTATAAATCAGATTATGTAGAAGATGAAGATTCTAAAAAACACTGGTATAATAGAAGTAAAGAAGAGGAATCAATTAGTGATAAATATAAAGATGAAATTTCTGCTAAGGATATTTTTGAAGAGATTGACCAGGAAGACAATAATAAATCTAAAGAAAAGTCAGGTAGTATAATCTCATTTTTAAAAGAAAAAACTATTCAAGAAGATGATATTGAAGATATTTTATTTGAACTTGAAATTGGTCTACTTGAAGGGGATGTTGCAATAGATGTTGCAAATGAGGTAGTTGAATCTGTAAAAGAGGATTTAGTTGGTCAAAAAATCAAAAGAAGTAATGATGTAGAGGAATATACTTATAAAGCTCTTCAAAAAGCTATTGCTAAGATAATTAATGTTGATGGAAAATCAATGACTGAAATGTTAGAAGATAAAGTTAAGGAAGGTAAACCTTTAGTTGTTATGTTAGTAGGTATTAATGGTACAGGTAAAACTACTACTATTGGTAAATTAGCAAATTATTATGTTAAAAAAGGTTATACTCCAGTTATTGCCGCTTCAGATACTTTTAGAGCAGGAGCTATAGAACAGGTAACTCATCATGCAGATAATGTTGGTGTAAAAATAATTAAACATCAAAAGGGATCTGATCCTGCTGCAGTTGCATATGATGCTGTTGAACATGCAAATGCTCAAAATAAAGAATTAGTATTAATCGATACTGCTGGAAGAATGCAGACAAATACTAATCTTATGGATGAGATGAAAAAAATTAAAAGAATAGCAAAACCAGATTTAGTTGTTTTTGTTGGTGATGCATTAACAGGTAATGATGCTACAGAACAAGCTAGAAAATTTAATGAAGCTATTGATATAGATGGTGTAATTTTAACAAAAGCGGATGCTGATGCTAAAGGCGGAGCTTCATTATCTATAGGTTATGTAATTCAAAAACCTATACTTTTCTTAGGTATGGGTCAAGGTTATGATGATATTAAAGAGTATAGTCCAGAATGGATGTTAGACCAATTATTCTCATAATTCTTTTTTTATTTTTATTAATTATTTTACTTTTTTTACTTTATTTTAAAATGTGTTTTTTTTTATTTTATTATTAATTTAATATTTTTTAATTCTTTTTTAATCTAAAATTAGGATTTTTTATTTTTATTTAAATAAATAAAAACAAATAAAAATTATTTATAACAAATAAAATTTAATAAAATAAAATAAATTACTGGAATAGGTTAAAATACTTACTCATCAATATTACTTAAAATTTCTCCTCCAACTCCAATGTCATCACGAGCATATGCTTGAATTAAAACAGTTGTAGTACTTATTGGTAAGTCATATGCATCTGCAACAATTTTACTAACTTCTTTAATCATTTTTTCTTTTCTTTCTTTACTAATTCCTTGGTTTCCAGCTATTGTAATTACCGGCATTTTATCACCTTCAAATTTTTTCTGTTAATAATTAATTATTATATTAAACTAAATAATTGTATTTATATAATTTTAAGTTTAATAATATTAATACTAATTAAATTAGTAATTTAAATTAATTATTTAAATTAATTTTTTATATTAATTATTATTTTATTAAAAATATTATTAACTATATTATTAAAAATATTATTAACTATAATATTAAAAATATTATTAACTATAATATTAAATAATAATTATGGACTTTTTATTTAAATTCTAAATTTTTGAATATTAAAACCTATTATACATATTTAAAAGTCATATTAATTGAAATTATATTTGATTAAAGTTATAATTATTTAATGATTATTTTAAAATATGGTGATTTAATGTTAGGAGAGGATGAACTTAAAAAATTATTTCCAGATTTTATAGATTTAATACAACCATCTGGTATTGATTTACCTTTAGATGAAGTATATATACAAAAAGGTCCAGGTTCATTAATTGATAATGAGAAAAAATTACCCGAATTAGAGAAATTAGAAGGGTATATTTACACTCTTGAGCCTAATACTGCATATATTGTAACAATTGATAGAAAAATTAAAATTCCTAAAGGATATACAATGTTGTATTACCCAAGGTCTACACTTTTAAGATCTTTTATTTCTCTTCAAACAGCAGTAGGAGACCCTGGTTTTTATGGAACTTTAAAATTTTTAATAATAAATCATGGAACTTTCCCATATTTAATCAAGAAAGGAGATAGGATAGCTCAAGCTGTAGTTTTTGATGTTATTGGTTCTGGAGAATATAACGGTTCTTATCAAGAATCAGAATAATATACTATTTTTATTTAATTAAATTATTTTGAGGATATTATGAATACTGCTGAAGCTTTAGTTAAGATTTTAGAAGAAGAGAATGTAAAACATATATTTGGCCATCCTGGTGAGCAGGTACTTCCAATGTATAAGGCTCTAGAAAAATCATCTATAAAACATATACTAACTAGACATGAACAAGCAGCTGCACATGCTGCAGATATTTATGCTCATTCTACAGGTAAATTTTCTGTATGTATATCTACTGCATCTCCAGGAGCATTAAATTTTGTTATGGCTGTTGCAACAGCTTATAAAGATAATAATCCTATTTTAGTTTTAACAGGTGATAATCCATATAGTGAAAGATTAGAAGATACTTTTCAATCTTTTGATTTACCAGGTGTTTTTGAAAAAATCACCTATAAAAATTTTAATCCTTCAAATGGCAAAGAAGCTATTTTAGCCTTAAAAGAAGCTATTGCAATATTTAAAAATGAACCTCGTGGACCTATACATATTAACCTTCCTAAAGATATTTTAAATGAAGAAAATGTTGATAGATTTATAGATTTTCCATTAGATTATAAAACAGATTATAATTATAGTCAAATGAATATTTTAATAAATATGATTAAAGTCTCTAAAAAACCATTGATAATTGGAGGTTCAGGTATTATATGGGCTAATGCATGTGATTTATTAAAAGATTTTGCAGAAAAAAATAATATTCCTCTAACAACTACTTATCCTGCAAGGGGTATTGTTGATGAAAGTAATCCTATTAATTTAGGATTAGTTGGTTTAAGAGGAACTGCTATGGGTAATTATGCATATCTTCACTCAGATTTAATTATAGTTTTAGGTTCAAGATTATCAGAACGTACTATGATTTTATCTTCAAAATCAAAAGATGAATTTAATCAAAAAATCGTTCATGTAAATATTGATAAATCTGTTTTAAAAGGTAAAGTTAAGATTCATGGTGACGTAGCTTATGTTCTTGAAAATTTACTTTCAGTAGATTTTAATTTAAATCATAAAAAATGGTTAGATGAAATTAAAGTTCATGATAAACCATTGATTCTTGAAGGTATAAATGATAAATCCTTACCTGTAAGGCCACAATCAGCTATTCGAACTATATATGATAATATTGGAGATAGTTATGTTATGGGTGATGCAGGTTCTCATGTTACTTGGACTATGTTACTTGCTAATCCTGATAAATACGGTAAATTTTCATATTCTGGTGCTTTATGTCCAATGGGTATGGGTCTTCCAGGGGGAATAGGTTTATCTTTATCTCATCCCAATGAGAAAGTTGTGGTAATTAATGGGGATGGGGGATTTCAAATGTGTATTGAAGAATTAGCAACAATCAAAGAGTATAATCTTCCTATTATTATAATATTAATAAATAATAACCAACTAGGAATTATCCGCCAATGGGAGGAAGCTATAGATCCAGAATTCAGATATCAAGTTGATTTAGAAAACCCAGACTTTCTTAAAATTGTAGAAGGATATGGTATTGATGGTGAAAGAGCTTATACTATTGAGGAAATAGAATCTTCTATTAAAAAAGCTATGACTGTAGATGGGCCTTATTTTATTGAAATTTATACAAGGGAAGAAGATATTCCTCTTTCAAACTTCTTATAGGCAGAATTTTTCTTCAAATTTTTTATTGTAAGCTTCAATTATTTCACTTGTATATTTTTCATAATCCTCTTCTAAAAATATTAGATAATATTCATATTTCCTTTTATTATCTTTTTTTAAACATTCTTTAAATAAAAAAGCTAAAGGTTCTATTGTTGCACTAGGAATATATTCATTATAAGATATGATTTTTATCATATTTACAGAGAGAATTTCTTTATTTTCTACTATTATCTCTTTTCCAAAACAAATTTCATTATAATATGAAAAGTTTGTATTATTTTCAATTTTCTCCTTTAGACTCATCCTTTTTCCTCAATATTTTTATGAGTTTTATGATTATGGTTCGTGTAGGATTTCTTATAATAATCTTTAAAATTTTTATTATTGGAATAAGTAATTTTATTTCAAAATTAGTATCTATAGTGAATTCAAGATAAAATTGATTAAAAACTGGGTCCACTGTAATATTAGTATTTTTACCAGAATTTAATATTCCTGTAATTGTCCAGAGGAATCCTCCAATTTTAGCAGTACTTACAGGACTTTCTAATCCATAAACAATAGATCCATTAGTTTTTTCATGCTTCACATAATTTTTAATAATTTTAACTATTTGGATAAATGCTTTATTATTTTCAATTACATCTTTTATTAAATCTTCATTTTCATCATATTTTTCTTTAATATTTCTATTATCATCTTTTTTCTTACTAGATTCTTTTTTCTCTTTATCTTTTTCAGGAATTTCTTTTTTATAGATTTTTATTTTTTTAAAGATATTTACTTCTATTTTTCCGAAAAAGTCATCATGGAATTCTAGAAAAATATGGAATTGAAGTCCAATAATTAGAAATAGAAATATTAAAATGAGTATTAAACAAATTATATACAATAATATTGTTAATAAACTCATTTAAATCCCTACAATTTTTTTTAGTAGATGTATTATTCTGCATCATTTATATCTGAGGATACTTGCTCTTTGCCATCACTCTCTTCAGCTTCGTTAGCATATTGCCATTCACCCTCAGGATATTCTTCTGTTGTAGGAGCTAAAAAAGTAGAAATTAAATCGGTTACAATTAAACTTAAATTACTAAGTGCTTTATTTACACTATCATCTTTTTTAATATCAAGTACTCTTATACCTTCAGCACCTTCCATACCTTTAGAGACAACAACCATACTTACAGGTTCAACTCCTCCTCCAGCTCCAGTACCTTCAAGACTACTTCCTCCACCAGTACCAAATCCAAAGCCCATTTTTACAACAGGGATTAATATTTTATCTTCAGTTTCTATTGGGTCTCCTATGACACTATTACTGGTAATTAATTTACTTAATTCATTTAATGTAGTTTTTATTACTTCTTCATCTGACATTTTTTATTCCCCATTTAGATTTATTATAATATTATTAAAAATAGTAAATAATTTTTTATAAGATTTATTTTATTAAAAAAATAGAAAGTGAAGGATAATTTTATCCTTCTAAGAATGTATCAGCTAATGCAGTTACACCTGCACCTGGTTCAATATCTTTACCACATTCTTTTAAGGTCATACCTAATGCTGTGAAGGTCATAGCTAATTCTTTATAGTTAACTACTCCCATATGACCTATTCTGAAAATATTTCCTTTTAGATGATCTTGGCCACCTGCTAATTGGATTTGGTATTTATTTAACATAGTGCCTCTAACATCTTTATCACTTAATCCTTCAGGCATTTTTACTGCAGTAACAGTACTGGAAGCACATGATTCTTTAGCAAATAATTCAAGACCTAATGCTTTTACAGCACTTCTGGATGCTTTAGCATTTAAATGGTGGCGTGCAACTCTATTATCTAATCCTTCTTTTTCAATATCATTAAGAGCTTCTTTTAATCCATAGATTAATGATACGGATGGAGTATATGGAGTTTGTGCAGGATCTTTATTTCCACTATCTCTGTATTTTTTCATATTGAAATAATAAGTTTTAGCATCATTTTTCTCAACTTCTTTCCATGCATCATCACTTAATGTAATTGCTGCAAGTCCTGGTGGTGCAGCTAAACATTTTTGAGAACCAGTTACACAAACATCAATTCCAAATTTATCTACATTTACATAATCTCCACCAAGGGAAGATACTGTATCTACAATATACAAGGCATCATAATTTTTCATGACTTTACCAATTTCTTCAATAGGTGCAGCTACACCAGTAGATGTTTCATTGTGTACAACACTTACAGCTTTAATATTTTCATCTGCTTCAAGTGCTACTTTAACAGCTTCAGGACTTACTGCTGTTCCCCATTCCACAGCTAATTCTTCAACATCAATTCCATGAGTTTTTGCAATCTCTGCAAATCTTTCTCCGAATTTTCCGCCAACTACACTTAATATTTTATCTTTTGGACCTGCTATATTTGATATAGCTGCTTCCATTGCTCCGGTTCCAGATGAGGTAAGAATGTAAGATTGATTATTAGTTTTAAAAACTTTAGACATTCTTTCACAAGTTTCATTATATATTACTCCGAACTCATCCCCTCTGTGGTTTACAATATCTTTAGACATTGCAGCAAGTACATTTGGAGCTACATTTACAGGTCCTGGTAGCATCAATAAAGTATTATCCATATAAATTTCCTCCATTATATTCAGAAGCTTGATTGAATTGATTATTTTTTTGAACTTTTAAATATTCAAGCTAAATAATTTTTTATTTATATAAATATTAAAGTTTTTTGTTTATTTTTTATTCTATTTTTATTTTCATTTTTAATAAATTTTAAGTATTTGTCTATTTTTCATTTATTAAAATTTAATTATTAGTTATATTTGCTATATATTTATTAATTTTCAAAAAAAAATATATTAACTTCTATAATTCTTTTAATTTTTAAATTAGCAAATTTAATATTATGAATATTTTTCAAATAATTATAATAAATTATATTTATATAAAATGATAATATTATTACTATGAATTATGATGAATGGGAATTATGGTATGAAAGAATTTTAGATGATTTTAAATTTTCTAAAATTGATGATGAAGATTCAGCATCTCTTTTAAATCAAATTTTAAATGATGAAGGTTTTATTACTATAGAGGATTTAAAACATGAGGTTGTTGATTTTAAAAATACTGATAAATTTATTGTATTTGGAGCAGGACCTTCAATTAAACAACATATAATTAATATTCGTGAAAATTATAATTTAGATGATTATATTTTAGTAGTTGCTGATGGTGCTACTACAGCACTTTTAGAGGAACGTATTGTTCCAGATATTATAGTAACTGATTTAGATGGAAATATGGATGATATTTTAGCATCAAATTATAGAAATTCATATATAGTAGTCCATGCTCATGGTAATAATAAGCATTTAATTGCTGAATATACCTCATTTTTAGATAATGTTCTTGGAACTACCCAATCAAAACCTGAAGGATGTCTTTATAATTTTGGAGGATTTACTGATGGTGATAGAGCAATATTTTTATCTATTGATTTAGGTGCCAAGTCAATAATTCTTGCAGGAATGGATTTTGGAGATATTGTAACTAAATATTCAAGACCTAAAAATCAGCTAGATTTAATGGATGCTGATGATATTAAAAAACGAAAGTTAAAATATGCTGAAGAATTATGTAACTGGATTAAAGATAATGTTGATGTTGAATTAATTAATTTATGTGATAAAAGTTTATAATTTACTGTTAATCTAATTTAAATATTTACCTATCATATTTACTTATATTTTTTTGTCAATATTATAATCATATTTTTTTTAAGATTTTAGAATTATATTCTTTATTTGGAGGATTCAGTATGGGAATAGAAGATATTTTAATGTATGATGAAACAATTTTTAGAAATAGCATGGTCTTTAATCCAGATTATACTCCTCAAGATTTTGATTTTAGAGATAATCAAATGGAAGCTATGGCTATGTCTATTAGACCTGCTTTACATGAAGGAAGACCAGTAAATTCAATTATCATGGGACCATGTGCAACTGGTAAAACTACTGCAGTTAAAAAAGTCTTTGAACTAGTTGGTCAAACTTCAAATAAAATAGTTTGTTGTTTTATTAATTGTCAGCTACATACTACTCCTTTTAGTATTATGTCTCAAATATTCAAAAAGATTTTTAATCATTATCCTCCTGAAACCGGAGTTCCTTATTCTAAAATTTATCAACAAGTAATGAATCATTTAGTAAAAGAAGATAAATCATTAATTGTTGCTTTTGATGATGTTAATTATCTTTTCCAAAGTAATAATGCTAATAAATTGTTTTATGATATTCTTAGAGCTTATGAGGAATTTCCGGGTGTTAGAACTGGTTTGTTTGTTATTTTATCAGATTTAGAATTTAAATATGCACTTGATAAAAATGTTAATACTGTTTTTATCCCTCAGGATATTGTTTTTCAACCTTATTCTAGATCTGAAATTTTAGAAATTTTAACTAAAAGAGCAAAACACGGATTCTTTGAAGATGTAATTTCAGATGATATACTAGAAGATATTACAGACTATACATTAGATAGTGGAGATTTAAGAGTAGGTATCGATTTATTAAAAGTATGTGGTAATATTGCTGAATCTAATGCATCTCCTAAAATTACTCCGGACTTTTTAGAACAAGCTAAAAATCAACAGGTATCTGTAAATCTTGTCGAAACATTTAAATCTTTAAGTGATGTTGAAAGACAATTATTAAAAATAGTCGCTGAAAATAAAAAAATTTTAACCGCTGGAGAATTGTCAAAAATATTTAAAAATAACACTGGTTTAAGTTATGCTACTTTTAATAGAACTTTAGATAAATTAGAATTTTTAAGATTAATAGATACAAAACTTACAGGTAAGGGTGTCCGAGGAAACTCAAGACAGGTTATAATTAGATTTAATCCAGAAGATATAAAATCTCTGGATATTTAATTAATAACTTTTTGTTGGGAATTTTTTTATACTTTTGAAGTAGTGTACCTATTAATCTATAAAAATATAATTTATTTTAAAATAAATTATCATAAATAAATTAGAAATATTAGTTTAAAACTAATATTCTATTATGAGCTATCTATTTATAATCCACATAATACTCTAATAATTACTTAATTTACTATTTACTTATTTTTTAAATAATTTTTCAGTTAAATCAATAATTAGTTTTTATATGATTTTTTGGGAGGTGGCAATTCATTTTAAAAAATGTGGATAAGAATTTTCATGGCAAATTATTTTAAATGAATTTATTATCATATAATTAATTATTTTTCAATTAAATTTTTGAATTTTTAATTATTAACTAATTATTTAAATTAAATTAACTAAATATAATTATTTAATTGCATGGACACTAATAGTTTAATTAGTAATGCTAGAGTATTGGGTTTGGTATTACAAAGAATTGTAAAACAAATAATATGTAGGATTATACTCTAACAATAGATAGTACTGAGAAAAGCAATACTAAAAAAACCATTAGTATTACCATGCAAGATTGAATATTTATATTTTTATCAATTATTACATCATAGATTGATGTTTTTTTTCGTAAATCTGTATTTACATTTGTATTTTTATATTTAAACATTTTAATCACTCACTACCATTACTGTGTTTAGGAGCATATTTAAAGAAAATGCGAGAGAGCATATGAAAACTAATATTTTTTATAAAAATATAAAAATTCTTTTAGCTTAAATTAAGTATTATTTCAATTCAGTGTTATTATGATAGTAAACAACGACAAATATAATAAATTTAAAATTCCTTATGAATTATTTGATGTTACAGCGGATATTGGATTTTTAGCTTATGGTAACACTTTAAATGAGGCATTTGAAAATGCTGGTCTTGCAATGTTTAATATTATCTCTAAAACAGATTATGTAGAATCTATTGTATCTAAAAAAATAGAAGTTTTCTCTGAAGATTATGTTTCACTTCTTTATGATTATTTGGAAGAATTATTATTTTTACATGAAGTAGAATACCTCTTATTTTCAGAGTTTAACCTAAATATAGAAAAAATTAATGGTTCTGATGAAAACAATTATAAATTAAGCGGAACTGTTAAAGGAGAAAAGATTGATTGGGATAATAAACATGTTAGGGGTTCAGAGGTTAAAGCTATAACCTTCCACATGATGGAAGTTAAATGTGATAAAATTTGTAAGGTTCGTGCTATTTTAGATTTATAAATTAAAGATTTTTTTATATAATAAATATTAAGTATTTTAAATAAAATAAAATAAATTAATTATTAAATTATAAATAAGATGATAATTTAATTTATTTAATTATTTATTTTAGATTTACTCAAATTTTTTTAATTACTTATAAAAAAATTCAGTGATTATATGAGTGTTAAAGAGGAAATTATAAAAGTTCGTGACAATGTTTGGGAAATTCCCAGTAGTTATAAAAGTCAAATGAGGGTTCCTGGACGTTTATACTTAGATGATAATGGTTTTGAAAACCTTGATGAAGGATCTATAGAACAAGTAGCTAATGTTGCATGTCTTCCAGGTATTCAAAAGTATTCTATTGGACTTCCAGATATTCATTTTGGTTATGGATTCACTATAGGTGGGGTTGGAGCAACAAGTACTAGAAATGGTGTAATAAGTCCTGGAGGAGTAGGATTTGATATTAATTGTGGAGTAAAAATGATTAGGACAAATCTTACACAAGATGATATTAAACCTCAAATTAAAGAATTAACTGAAACTTTATTTAAAAATATTCCTTCAGGGGTTGGAAGTAAAGGAAAATTTCATCTTAAAGAAAACCAGGTTGATGATGTTTTAAAATATGGTGCTGAATGGGCAGTAGACCAGGATTTTGGATGGGATGATGATTTAAAGTTTTTGGAAGAAAATGGTAGGATTTTAGATGCAGACCCTAGTTTAGTTTCTGATAAAGCTAAACGCAGAGGTATTCCTCAGTTAGGTTCTCTTGGTTCTGGAAACCACTTTTTAGAAGTACAAAAAATTGATGAAATTTACAATGAGGAAGCTGCTAAAGTATTTGGACTTACCCCAGGAACTATTACAGTTATGATACATACAGGTTCACGAGGATGTGGACATCAAGTATGTTCTGATTATTTACGATTAATGGATAAAGCATATAAAAAATATGAAGTTAATATTCCAGATAGACAACTTGCATGTGCACCAGTAGATTCTAAAGAAGCCCAAAATTATTTAAAAGCCATGTTTGCAGCAGCTAATTATGCATGGGCAAATAGACAAATTATGACACATTGGGTTAGAGAATCTTTTGAATCAGTCTTTAAAAAATCTGCTGATGAAATGGGCATGACAAGTATTTATGATGTTGCACATAATATTGCTAAAGTTGAAACCCATCAAATTAAAAAATTTAAACAAGAGCTTATTGTGCATCGGAAAGGTGCAACTCGTGCATTTGGTCCTGGTCGAATAGAAGTTCCAAAAGATTATCGTAGTATTGGTCAACCAGTTTTAATTCCTGGAACTATGGGAACATCTTCTTATATTCTCCATGGAACTGATCTTGCTATGGAGGAAACTTTTGGTTCTACTGCACATGGTGCAGGAAGAATTTTATCTCGTTCTACTGCTAAAAAACAGTTTAAACCTGAAGAAATTCAAAAAGATATGTCAAATAAAGGTATTGAACTTAAAGCAAATACTATGCCTGTTATTGCAGAAGAAGCCCCCGGAGCATATAAAAATGTAGATTCTGTTGTTAAAACTTCTGATAAACTAGGCATTGCAAAACTAGTAGCTAAAATTAGTCCTCTTGCAGTGACTAAAGGATAGATATTAATATTTTAATTTATTTTTTTAATTTTTATCCATTTTTAAAAAATATTTTTTTATTAAAACTATGATAGGTGATTATTATGTTAGGAATTATTGGTGGAAGCGGAGTTTATGAATTATCTGATATTGCGGATGCTGTTGAAAAGAAAACTGTAGAGACTGAATATGGATCAGTTGAAGTAAGTATACTTAATATTGAATCCAAAAAAGTGGCTTTTATTTCACGTCATCTTGAAGGACATAAAATTCCTCCTCACATGATTAATTATAAAGCTAATATACAGGCTTTAAAAAATTTAGGTGTTACTCAAATTATATCAACAAGTGCAGTAGGTTCTATAAATTTAGACATGGCTCCAGGTTCTTTTGTTCTTGTTAATAACTTTTTAGATTTTACAGTTTTAAGAGATAAAACTTTTTTTGATGATGAAGTACATCATCTTGACATGTCTGAACCATATTGTCCTCGTTTAAGAGAAATTATTTGTTCCTGTATGGATGATAAAGAATCTATTTTTGACAATGGTACTTATATATGTACAGAAGGTCCTAGATTTGAAACTCCTGCAGAAATTAAAATGTTTCAACTTTTTGAGGGAGATGTAGTAGGAATGACTGGTCTTCCAGAAGTTGTTTTTGCAAGGGAGAAAGAAATGTGCTATCAGACAATTTGTTTGGTTACTAATTTTGGAACTTCTATATCTGAAAATATATTAACCCATGATGAAGTTGCTGAAATGATGGATGTTAAAAAAGATGTTTTATTAACTTTACTTCATAAGGTAATCTTAAAACTAGATGATAACTTTGATTGTTTTTGTTTACATGCATTAGATTATTAAGTTTATAAATTTTATTTTAATTTATAAAATGTTTTTGATTGGATATTTTTATTAACTAAAAAATTAATACTATTAATATTTATTAAACAATATTTAATTTAATTTTTTTTAATTAAATAAATTTTTTTAGAGGTGTATTTATGGTACAAATAATAATAGATCATGATAAATGTGATGGTGAAGATGAATGTGGGGACTGTGTAGATTTATGCACTATGGAAGTTCTTAAATGGGTTAATGGTAAAGTTGAACCTGTAGATATTGATGAATGCAGTTTATGTGAAACCTGTGTAGACTTATGTCCTAATGAATGTATTAAACTAATAGCTGATTAGGGAGAGGGTATAATCTCAAAAGTCATTCTTTTATGTGGTAGTCCCAGAAAAAAAGGAAACACAATGGGTGTATTAAAACTTTGTGCTGAAGAAATAGAAAAACAAGGTCTAGAAGCAGAGATTTTAACATTAAATGGTAAAAATATTAATTCATGTATTGCATGTAGTAAATGTGGAGTTACCGGCAAATGTGTTTTCAATGATGGGATAAATGAAATAGTTGAAAAACTTAAAGAGGCAGATGGTTTCATTCCAGCTGCACCTGTATACTTTGGAACTGCTCGAGGCGATATGATGGCAGCTCTTCAAAGAATAGGTAAAATTTCCAGAGCAGGTGATCAATTCTTATCTTGGATGGTTGGTGGACCAATTGCAGTTGCAAGACGTGGAGGCCAAACATTAACATTACAAGAAATGACAATGTTTTTCACTATTAATGAAATGATTATTCCAGGAAGTACCTATTGGAATATGGTCTTTGCTGGTGAAGAAGGTAGTTTCACTGAAGATAAGGAAGGATTAGATACTGTAAAACGTTTCTCTTCTAATCTTGCTAAATTAATAACTAAAATTAAAAAATAGTTTTTCCTTTTTTTTATTTTTTTACTTTTTAATTACTATTTTAAATTTAATTCTTTTTTTTGTTTTTAAGTTTATAATTTTTGGAGAGTTTTTATGAATTTTGCTGTAGCATCAACTGATGGAGAGAATATTGATTTACATTTTGGTAAAGCAAGTTCTATATGTATATTTGATTATGATGATGGAGAGATTAATTTTTTAGATAAATATAATATAGATATTGATGAAGATAAACATCATCAAGGTTCATTAATTGTTAATTTCCTTAACAATCATAATATAAAAACTATTTTTGTCCTTCAAATAGGATTTAAATCAAAAATTAAAGTTGATGATGCAGGTATTAAGGTTGTTGTAGATGAAGGATCTATTAAAGGTGCTGTTTTAAAATATGTAAATCATCTTAAATTTATGGAAAAACCTGTAGAATTTTGAATTTATTTTAATTAATTTTTTTTATTATTTTAGATTTTACAATTTTATTTAGTTTTAAAAATATTTTTCTATTATTCTACTCTTTGATTTAATTATTTTATAAATAAATAATATAAAACAGGGAAAATATCTTATTTTATCTTATATTAAAATTTTGACTATATATTTTTAAAGTAGATATTTATTTTAAACAAAGTTTTATATATGATAAATATAAAAATTAAATTAACCTTTTAGGGCGGGTTTTATTTTATTAAAACTTTTATTTTAAAATTCTTTTAAAAATAACTGGATTGAGTCCATATTAGCTAAATTGTCGATTAAAGAAGTTAAATAACTCTTTATCTTGTTTATTAGACTGTAATATGTTTATTTAATAATTACAGTTGGTATTGTTATTTTTATACATTTAAAAATCTAATTTAGTATTAAGTTTTACTCTAATATAGATTTATTTTTTATTTAATTCAATTGTGAATAAACTAATTTTTTAGCTAATATTCCAATTTAAATAATTAGATAGCCGTATCTAATTTTTATTAATATTCTAAAAATTAATTAAATAATCCTATTTGTAATCATTTTTTCAATAAATTTACAATAATATTAAAGGATTTTTCATAAAAATTATTATAGAGGAGATTTAAATGGCAAAAGCTAGACGTAGAGTACGAGATACTTGGAGAGAAAAATCATGGTATGATATTAAAACACCAGTAGAATTTGGTGAAAAGGATATAGGTTCAACACCAGCAAGAGATCCAGAATTTTTAGCTGGAAGAACTGTTGAAGTAACTATGAGGGAATTAACCGGTGATTTTTCCAAACAATATATTAAATTACAATTTGAAATTGATAATGTTGCAGGTACTGTAGCAAATACTAAATTCACTGGACATAAAATTACTTCAGACCGTATCAGAAGTATGATTAGAAGAGGAACTAGTAGAATTGATGCTCCTGTAGTTGTAACTACTAAAGATGACCGTGAAGTTAAAGTTCATGTTTTAGCTGTAACTAGTAGAAGAGCTAAATCTTCCCAACAAAAATTTATGAGAGAAACTATTGAAAATTTAGTTTCAGAATCTGCAACTGAAAAATCTTTCAAGGAATTTACTGAAGTTTTAACTAATGGTAGATTAGCTTCTGAGATTTATCATAATGCTAAAAAAATATATCCACTTAACAGAGTAGAAATTATTAAAAGTAAAGTTTTAAAATAGATTTCTAATTCTTTACCTTTTTTAATTTTTCTTTTAATAATTAAAAATATATTGTAAAGAATATTTTTTCTTAATTTATTTTTTGCAGTGATTTTATGCAGGATATAGTATGGGTACATTGTCTCTCAGTAATCGCTTTATTTATTATGGGAGCTTTTATTTATAAAAGAAAAGCTTTAGATTTTTTGGGTTCAATTGTAATGGTTATTATGGGTATAGTAATCATACTTTCAGCAGGGATCCGATGGTTATTAATTATTTTACTCTTTTTATTATTGGGTCTTAGTGCCACATTTTACTCAAAGGATTATAAAAAAGGCCTTGGAGAGTTTGAAGGTAGAAGAACAGCTAAAAATGTTATTTCTAATGGAGTAGTAGCTTTTATTATGGCTGCTTTTGGAGGTTATTATATGCCTTTTGTTGGAGGTTTCATCGGTGCTGTTTCAACTGCAACTGCTGATACTTTAGGAAGTGAAGTTGGTATTTTATCCACTCCTCGTTTAATAACTAATTTTAAAAAAGTTTCCCCAGGAACTAATGGTGCTATATCTATTAGAGGGACTCTTGCAGGAATTATTGGTTCTGCAATTATAGGTGTTGCTTCTTATTTCTTAGGACTTTTATCAGATCCTTTTTTAGCACTTAAAATCAGTATTATTTCAGGTACTATAGGTTGTTTTATGGACAGTCTTTTAGGTGCTTTACTTGAAAATAAAAATATATTAAATAATGAGCATGTAAATCTTTTAGCAACTATTACTGGTGCTATTGTCGGTATATTATGCGCTCTTTAATTATTAAATTATTATTTTACTAATTTTTATCTTTTTTTCTTATTTTTAAATATTCTTAATTTTCTAGTTCTAAAACTTAAATCTTTTAAATAATTTTATCAGAATTAAGGATAGATTTTACATAAAATTATAGTTAAGAAAAATTAGTATTTTTTTTATAAAAAACAGTATATTATATTAAAAGCATTTATATTTTGTTACAAAAAAATCTTTAAAAAACTTTATTTTAAAAAATATTAAATAAAAATTAAAAAAGGATTAAATTTTAAATAAATTAAAATTTAAGCTTTTTCTTCTGGGACAAATGCATCTTTTCCTTGGTGACATTCAGGACAATCCCAATCATCAGGCATATCAGATAATTTGGTTCCTGGAGCAATATTATGTGCTTCATCACCAGCTTCTTCGTCAAATACGTATCCGCAGTACATACATACATATCTTGCCATTTTTACCACTCTCTTTTTTGTTAATTTAATTCCTATATATTAGAATTAATTAAATTTAATTTCTAATTTATACTATTAATATTTATTGTTTTTTTATAAATAAAATTTTAAAATAAATTATATATGTTTTTAAAATAATAATTATTATTGTATAATATTTTACTTAAAATCTTAAAAGATACTTTAATTAATGTTTTTAATATTTGATTAATTTTTTTTTATTATATTCAATTATTATTAAATTTTAATCTTAAATTAAATATTCAATCTTTAAATCTTCTAGGTGATTAAATGAAAGGAATGATATTAGTAATGGATGGTATGGGTGACCGTCCAATTAAAGAACTTAAGAATAAAACTCCCCTTCAAGCAGCTAATACTCCAAATATGGATAAAATGGCTAAAGATGGTATAACTGGAATTATGGATTCTATTGCTCCAGGTATTAGGCCAGGAAGTGATACTGCACATTTATCTATTTTAGGTTATGACCCTTATGAGGTATATACTGGGAGAGGTCCTTTTGAAGCTTCAGGTGTAGGATTAGACGTTATTCCGGGAGATATTGCTTTTAGATGTAATTTTTCAACAATGGATGATGAGGGTATAGTAACTGATAGAAGAGCTGGAAGAGTAAGGGAAGGTACAAAAGACCTTGTAGATGTTTTAAATACTATGGTTATTGAAGGTTATGAAGATATTAAAATTATATTTAAAGAATCTACAGGTCATCGGGCAGTACTTATTCTTAGAGGGGAAGGTTTATCTGGAAAGGTTTCAGATGCAGATCCTAAGGTAGAAAATAAAAAACCGGCAGTTGTTAAAGGTTTGGATGGAAGTGCTGAAGCAGAAAAAACAGCAGATTTATTAAATAAAATAGTTTATAAGACCTATGAAATGATTAAAGACCATCCTGTAAATCTTGAAAGAATTAAAAATAATTTACCTCCTGCTAATGTAGTTATACCTCGTGGTGCAGGGGAGGTACCTGATGTTGAAGCAATAAATGATAAATATGAGGTAAATTCTGCTTGTATTGCCGAAACTGGTTTAATTATGGGGATTGGCCGCTTTGCTGGAATGGATGTTATTGAAATGGAAGATGTAACTGGTGGAGTAGATACTAATCTTGAAAATATTAGGGATACTATTGTAGACCAGGTTAAAAATTCTTCACATGATTTCTTCTTAATTAATATTGATGGTGCAGATGAAGCAGGTCATGATGGAAATTTTAAGGAGAAACTTTCATTCATTGAAAAAGTAGATAAGGTTGTTATGAGTGAACTTCTAAAACTAGAAGATGTTTATATTTTCCTTACAGCAGATCACTCTACACCTATATCTGTTAAAAATCACAGTGCAGATCCTGTACCTGTTTTAATTAGAGGTCCTGAAGTCAGAGTAGATGATGTTTCAGAGTATAATGAAATTGCTGTAGCTCGAGGAGGCCTTTCAAGAATTAGAGGTGCTGACGTAATGAATATTATGATGGATTTAATGAATTATGCACATAAATTTGGAGCATAATAATTATTTTAGGTGTTTAATATGGTTAGTGTTGGTAAAAAGCTATTTGGAACTTCTGGAATTAGAGGAGAGATAGGTAGTGAGGTTACAGCTGAACTTGCTTTAAATGTTGGTAAATCTTTAGGATTTTATCTTGGTGGTGAAGGAACAGTTGTACTTGGTTATGATACAAGAACCACAAGTAAAATGTTAGAACATGCAATTACAGCAGGTCTTGTAGAAAGTGGAATAAATATTATAAAATTAGGTATGGTTCCAACTCCTCTTGTAGGTTATGCAACAGAAAAATTTTCAGCTGATACAGGGGTAATGATTACAGCTTCACATAATCCTTCTAAATATAATGGAATTAAATTATGGAATAATAATGCTATGGCTTATACTCCTGAGCAGGAAAAAATTATTGAAGATATTTATCTAAATAAAAAATATGAAAATACTAGCTGGGATAAAATAGGGTCTATAGAAGTAAATAGTGAAATTAAAGAAAAATATATTGAGGATTTACTTTCTTTAGTTAATATTGAACCAGGATTTAAAGTTGTAATTGACTGTGCTTCAGGTGCAGGTAGTGAATTATCACCAATATTGTTTAGACGTGCAGGTTGTGAGGTAATTACCTTGAATTCTCAAGTTGATGGTTTTTTCCCAGGTCGTAATCCTGAACCAAATGATGCAAACTTAGGTTCACTTAAAAAAGTAGTAAAAGCTACTGGTGCAAATCTTGGAATTGCTCATGATGGCGATGCTGACCGTATGATGGCTGTAGATGAAACAGGTAAAGTAGTTGATTTTGATAAATTACTTGCACTTATGGCAGCTGAATTTGGAGGAACTATTGTTACTACTGTAGATGCAGGTCTTGTAATGGATGTTGAACTTGAAAAAGTTGGGGGTAAAGTCTTAAGAACTCCAGTAGGGGATGTTGCAGTAGCAGATGCAATCATTAAAAACAATGCAAGTTTTGGTGGAGAACCTTCAGGGACATGGTTATACCCAGACTTCTGTATGTGTCCTGATGGATTATTATCCGGTATTAGACTTGCTAATATTGTTTCTCATAAGGGACCACTTTCAAAATTATTATCTAATATGGCAGATTATCCTAATATTCGTGAGAAGATTACATGTTCTAATGAAGAAAAGATAATAATTATGAAGAATATGGAAGAGGAAATGACAAAGGCTTTTGATGATATAAAAGAAGTTAATAATATTGATGGTGTTCGTTTAAGTTTAAATGATGGTAGTTGGGTTTTAATTCGTCCTTCAGGAACAGAAAACTATATAAGAATTACTTTAGAATCACCATCTGAAGATAAAGCTAATAAAATGAAAGATATTTGTGTTAATTTAATTAAATCTCATATAAATTAATTATATTAAATTATTTCCTTTTAATTTTTAAAATTTTTTTTATTATTTGTTAATTATTTCAAACTTAAATAAATTAATTTTAATAATATAAAATTATATATTTATAATATAATGTAATAGATTTTCTAACAATATTTTTTTTTATTTATATTGTTTATTCAAGGAGGAATTATTTTGAAAGCTGTAATTTTAAGTGCAGGTGAAGGAACTCGAATGAGACCATTGACTATTACTAAGCCAAAAACTATGTTACCTGTTGCTGGAAAACCAATTATTCAATATAATATAGAAGCTTTAAGAGATTGTGGTATAACAGATATTCTTTTAATTGTAGGATATAAAGAAGAAATGGTTAGAAATTATTTTAAAGATGGAAAACATTTGGGGGTTAACATTTCTTATAAAACACAAACTAATTTAGCAGGAACAGCAAATGCAATTGGTTATGCTAAGGACTTTATTGATGATAGTCTTATAGTTCTTAATGGAGATATTATTTTAGATGTGTCTATTTTATCTGAAATAATTTCAGATTATGAGGAAAATAAACCTGATTCTTTAATGGTTTTAAAAGAAGTTGATGATCCAACTCGTTTTGGAGTAGTTGAACTTAAAGAGGATCATGTTGTACATATTGTTGAAAAGCCAGAATTAGAAGATGCTCCAAGTAATTTAGCAAATACTGGAATATATATTTTTAATACAGATATATTTAACAAGATTGCAAAAACAACCGAATCTCCCCGTGGTGAATTTGAAATAACCGATTCTTTATCTATGCAAATTGATGAAAATAAGTTTGTTAAAGGACATAAGACAGAAAAAGAATGGTTAGACATTGGAAAACCATGGGAACTTATTGAAATAAATGAAGAACTTATCGGTGACATTGAAACATGTATTAAAGGTAAAATTGAATCTGGTGTTACAATTCATGGAAATATAGTTTTAGAGGAAGGAAGTATTATTAAATCTGGAGTTTATATTGAAGGTTCTGTATATATTGGTAAAAACTGTGATATTGGTCCAAATTCTTATATAAGGGGAAATACTTATTTTGGAGACAATGTTCATATAGGTAATGCAGTAGAAATTAAAAACTCCATTATTATGGAAAACACTAATGTAAGTCACTTAAGTTATGTAGGGGACAGTGTATTAGGATCTAGTTGTAATATTGCAGCAGGAACAAATATTGCAAATTTACGTTTTGATAATAAAACAGTTAAAACTGTTATTAAAGATAAGAAAATTGATAGTGGTAGAAGGAAATTAGGAGCTATTGTTGGAGATTATACTAAAACAGGTATAAATTCAAGTTTAAGTCCTGGTGTAAAGGTAGGTTCTAATTCTACCATAGGTTCTAATGTTTTACTTAGTGAGGATATAGGCTCAAATACTAGAATTCTTGTAAAACAAGAACATATTGTTCAATGTAAAGATGATGAATAATTTCTTATTTTATTTATTTTCTAATTAATATTCTAATCTTTCAAAACTTATTTTATTTTTTTTAATTTTTATTCATTTGTCCATTTTTCTCTTTTTAATAAAAATTTTAATATTATAATTGTTTATAATTATTATCTTTTTTCATATTCTTTTTTTTTAAAAAGCAAATATTAAATTATTATTACAATAATTTTATTTATTAAAAAAATTAAAATATATTTTTAAATTAATTTATCAAAATTTATTTTGAGTTATTTTAATATTTAATAAATTTATTGTGAGGTAAAAAAATGGAAATCAATAAGAAAAACATAATATTTCCAGGTGCTCATGTGATATGTGATGTTGAACTCGAAGAAAATGTGTCTATATGGTATGGTGCTGTTGTTCGTGGAGATGTAGCACCAATTAAAATAGGTAAAAATTCAAATGTTCAAGATAATTGTGTACTTCATGCAACTAAAAATAAACCTTTAACTATTGGTGAAAATGTAACAATAGGTCACGGTGCTGTTGTTCATGGATGTACTATAGAAGATAATGTCCTTGTTGGTATGAATGCAACAGTACTTAATGATGCACATATTGGTAAAAATTCTATTATAGGTGCAGGAGCAGTTATAAGTGAAGGTAAGGAATTTCCTGAAGGAAGTTTAATTTTAGGTGTTCCTGCTAAAAATGTTAAAGAATGTAGTAAAGAACAAATAGAATCAATTAAAGAAAATGCAGATCATTATGTAAGATTATCACAAAAATATAATTTTAATGATGACTAGTACAGTTAAATTATATACATATAATTTATTTTATAAATATAAAGTGGTTTTAAAATGGATGTAAGAGAAGAGGTTAAGAAATTAGACCCATATGTCCCTGGAAGGTCTGAAGATGAGATTGCAAATGAATTTAATATAAAAAAAGAAGATATTATTAAATTAGGTTCTAATGAAAATCCATGGGGACCATCACCTAAAGCAGTTGAAGCTATTAGAGCTGAAGCATACAATGTAAATCGTTATCCTGAAACAGATTTACATGAGTTAAAAGAAGAATTTGCATCATACACTGGTTTAGATGAAGATAATATAATTATATCTGGTGATGGTGCAGATGAAATTATAGATGTTTTAGCTAAAACATTTATAAATCCTGGAGATGAGTTTATAACTCCCCTTCCGACATATACTTACTATGAATTTCTTTTTAAACCATATGGTGGAGTTCCTGTATATGCTAAATGGAATCTTCAAGATAATGTCTTAGATTTAGATTCAGTTTTAGAGGCAATAAGTGATAAAACTAAATTAATTTTTATATGTTCTCCAAACAATCCTACTGGTACACTTGTAGCTGAAGAAGATTTAAGAACTATAATTGAATCTACTGATGCACTTGTAGTTATAGATGAAGCATACTGTGAATATTCACTACAAACTCAGGCTAATTTAATTAATGAATATGACAATGTTTTTATTCTCAGAACAATGTCTAAAGTTATGGGTCTTGCAGGTCAAAGAATAGGTTATGGCCTATCTAATCCAGAAATCATAGAATATATGCATAGAATTAAACCAGTATTTTCTCTTACTCGTTCATCCTATGTTGCTTGTCTTGCAACACTTAAGGACAAAGATTATATTACACAATCAATTAATAAAGGTATAGAATCTAGGGATTATCTTTATAATGAAGTTTCTAAATTTAAAAATCTAAGAATACTTAAATCCTACTCTAATTTTATGCTAATTGATGTTCATGATTCTGGTTATGATGCAGCAGGTATCACCAGAAAATTAATGGAAAAAGGTATCATCGTACGAGATTGTACCTCATTTAAAGGTATAGATGAATATTGGATTAGAATTAGTATTGCAACTATGGAAGAAAATAAAAAATTCATTGATATTTTACATACCATTGTAGAATAGATATTTTTTTTTCATTGTTTTTATTAAATTTCCATTTTTTTTTTATTTATTAGAAAACTATTTTTTAATATTCTACCACTTTTCATTCTTAGAATTTTTATTAGAAAACTATAATAATCTATGTTCCTATTTAAGTAAAATATATATTAGAATAACATATATAATTATAAGGATTATTTATTTTTATGATTTTTTAATTTTAACTAATGGATTATAGGTGATAATATGTATTTTGGCGGCTCTGTTATTTCAAGTGTAGATTTTCATGGACGAATTGCTCTTGCTATTTTTCTATCTCAATGTCCGTTAAGATGTCCATATTGTCAAAATGGTGAATTATTAGAAGATAAATCTGAAAAATCTTTAGAAGAGGTTTTTAAACTAATAGACGATTCATTTGATTTTATTGATGCTGTTGTAATCTCTGGTGGAGAGCCATTAGTACAATCTAGGGATGTTTTAGAAATTTTAAAATACACTAAAAAATTAAATCTTGAAACAAAATTAGATACTAGTGGAGTTTATCCAGAAAAATTAGAACCATTACTTGATTGGATTGATTATCTTGCACTAGATATTAAAGCACCATTTGACAGATATAATGAAATTATTGGATCTGATGTAGGTAGTGATGTTAAAAAATCTATGGAAATGGCTTATAATAAGGAGGGTTTACAGTTAGAATGTAGAACTACCTATGTTCCTAAATTAATGTCTCTTGTTGATTTAGAAGCTATTTCTAAAATTGTTCAATGTGATATTTTTACTCTACAACAATTTAGAAATAGAAATGTTTTAGATCAAAGTTTATCCAAGATAAATTCACCAAACCCAATTGATATGAGGGAATT
This sequence comes from uncultured Methanobrevibacter sp., assembly GCA_900314605.1. Taxonomy (GTDB): domain Archaea; phylum Methanobacteriota; class Methanobacteria; order Methanobacteriales; family Methanobacteriaceae; genus Methanarmilla. Next base: position 67,551 of record OMVX01000001.1, read on the forward strand.
TGCAGAGTTTATTAAAAAATATAATCTTCCAGATATTGAAGTCCAGCTTAAAACTGCTGAATTTGGTGATGAAATAATAGAATAATTATTATTTTCACCAGCTACGGTTTAAACAGCTATTTTTATATAATACTTAAAATTATTCTTTTTCTATTTTTTCATTATTTTTATATATAAGTTTTTTTTTGTGAAAATTTAATATATTATAGAATATAGAAATATTATTAATATTAGATTTATTAACAAATCTTGTATAAGATTTATCAGTAAGTATATCTTTTAGTTATTTTTTACAATTTAAGTTAATAGAGAATTTTTATGCCAATTTTATCCTTTGGAAGTCAAAATATTAATATTATTACTGGAAGTAAAAGGATGACTATCCGGAAAATATGGAAACATCCACTTAAAGTAGGTGACCGTCTCTATTGTTATTGGAATTTAGTATCTAAAGAAAAAAAGAAAATTTTCGAAGCTAAAGTCACAGATATAGAATTAATAAATTACAGTGAATTAAAGACTAATGATGAATTAGCTAGAGAAGAAGGTTATGGGGATGCTAAAGAAATGGTTCGTGAGTTTAAAAAAATGTATGTTGAACCATTAAAAGATAATGATGTATTCCAGATAATATACTTTGAAAAATTAGATGTAGCTGACTGGGAAGGAGAAAAAATAGATGAAAAGGCAATGATAACCCAAAGAGCAGATATTCTCTTTGACAGTGGTAAATATGATAAATCTGTATTATGCTATACTGCAGCATTAGAATTTGATTTAAATGATGTTTATCTTTTAAATAAAAAAGGAGATAATCTTTCAAGACTTGGAAGATTTGAAGAATCAATAGAATGTTATGATAAAGCTTTATCTATTGAATCAGATAATGAGTATATTTGGAACAATAAAGCTATAGCTTACTTATATTCAGATAATCCTGATGAAGCTTTAAAAGCAAATGATAAAGCAATAAAAATTAATCCAAGAAACACATTTATTTTATATTGGAGAGGATTTATACTAGAAGTTTTAGGTAATCTTGAAGAGGCACTTCAGGTATATAATATTATTTTAAACATTGATGATACTAATCCGGAAGTGTGGAATGCTATTGGTGATATATTAACAGATTTAGAAAGACCTGAAGATGCTCTTTTAGCATATGATAAAGGTTTAGAATTATGTCTTGAAGATTCTCAGATATCTGCACTATCTCAAAATCGTAGAGGTAATGCTCTTTTAGAACTTGGAAGATTTAATGAAGCTTTAAATTGTTATGATAAGGCAATATCTATTGAAAAAGATAATCCTTCATTTTTACTTAATAAAGGTGTTGTTTTAATGGAACTTGGTCAGTTCCAACAGGCTGAAAATCTTTTTACTAAAGTTTTAGCTATAGATCCAAATAATGAAGATGCTAAAATTCTTAAAATAGAATGTCTTGAAAATTTCTAGATTTTTTTTTATAATAATTTTATAACTAATTTTCAATATTTATTTTAATTTTAAAATTTAATTTTTTTTTGAAGTTTTTAGCTTTACTAATATTTAAGAAAATATATAGTAATATAGTTATTATACATATGCATGATTCATTTTAAAATATTAAGTTTATAGTTTAGTTTTAATTATTTTAAAAAAATCTTATTTTATTTTTAATATATGAAATTAACTTTAATTTAATTGGTCATTTTTTTAAGAATTATGTACTTTTTTTACCAAGTTTTTTTAAAGTTTTTATTTTCAAAAACATTTCTACAATTTTTTCTTATGTTTATAAAATATTTTAAAAAATGTTTAAAAAAAGAAGCTAATTTAGAATAATATAATTATTCTAAATATTTTTTAATAAGTGAAAGACCCCAGTTAGCTATCTCTTTAGATTTTTCTATATTATCAGTTTCAGCAAAACATCTAAAAATAGGTTCTGTTCCACTTGGTCTAATAATCACCCATCCATCATTACGAAGGATTTTAACACCATCTGTAGTATCAAGTTTATACTCTGTAGTTTTTTCTATTTCTTCAGCAATTTTTGCCATAACTTTTTCTTTCTGATTATCTGGACATGGAGTTTTTGTTTTAACAGTATGGTAAACTGGAAGTTCTGCTATAAGTTCAGATATTGGTTTTTTCTCTTTTGCAATTATTTCTAAAATTTTACACACTGTCATTGCAGCATCTCTTCCATAAATAAAGTCTGGAAATATTAATCCACCATTTTCCTCTCCACCAAATAAACCATCATGTTCTTTAAGTTTTCTTGCAACATTAAGATCTCCTACAGGAGTAGATATAACATTTGAATTATATTCTGCTGCTATATCATATATTGCACTTGAAGTTGCAACTGTCGTTACAATTAAGCCTCCATTATTTTCTTTCAGCATTGCCTTTTCAACAAGGGTAAATGTTTTATCTCCTAAGATAAAATTACCTAACTCATCAATACATATTGTTCTATCTGCATCTCCATCATGTGCAATACCTAAATCTGCATTTAATTCTTTTACAGTACTTATTAAATCTTGAAGATTTTCTTCAACTGGTTCTGGGTTACGTCCTGGAAAATGTCCATCTGCTTGACAATTAATTGTTGTAACATCACATCCAAGTTTTCTAAGTAGGTATGGTGCAGTATAAGACCCTGCACCTGAACCTGTATCAACAACTACTTTTAATTTAGCATTTTTTATTGCCTCTGAATCTACTCTTTTAATTGCCTCTGTAATATATTCGTTAATAATATTATTATTAGTGTAATATTGTCCTATTTCATTCCAACTAGCTCGTTTAGGTTTTTCATTAAAGTATAATTCTTCAACTTTAATTTCTGTTTCATCAGAGGTTCCAATTCCATATTCATCTACTAATTTAATACCGTTATCATGTGGTGGGTTGTGGGATGCTGTTATTATAATTCCCGCATCATAATAGTTTCTAACTGCATATTGTATTGCAGGTGTTGGAAGTATTCCTAAATCTACAACATCACATCCAGATGATAATAATCCTGCTGTAATTGCATGTTTAAGCATAGGTGTAGATGTTCTTGTATCTCCACCAATTGCTACTGTACCTTGTACAACAGTACCATAACTTGCTCCAATTTTTGATGCAAATTCAGGATTCATTTCTTTATTCGCCTCTCTACGTACACCAAAAGTTCCAAATATTCTTTTTTTACACATTTTATACACTTTATTATTTTGTATTATTAATTTAAATTATAAATATTAAGATTTATTTAATATTTTTTTATAAATTATTTTTTTTTTATAAAATTTAATATTTTATTATTAGTATTTGTTTTAAATAATTAATATTTTTTGATACTTTCAAAAACTTCTGTGTTTTGAATTTTCACATTCTATGGGGTTATGAAATTTTTATGCCTTAATTTTTCTTTATTTTTAATTTAAAAATACTAAACTTAATATATAGCTCTCCAAACTCAGATGCAATAGATTCATAATATTTTATATTATTTTGTGGGCACCATCTCTTCAAATATTGGGCTTAAATAAATATTTTTTATTCCTAATTCCTGAAGATAATCTATATGATTACTTGATAAATCAAAAAAATATCAATCCTGTATAGATTCTGTATTTCTCTTGCAAAGAATTAAACAAAATAGAAGATTGTGATACTACAATACAATCAAATATTACATAAAAACATTTCAAACATTAAATAATAGACTATAAATATTTATGGTTTCCTACAAATATATGTATATTCATCATCGGGCAAATTATATAACTTTTTGTCTTTTTTTGAAAAATACGTTCCACTACAATATTCTTCAACTTCAAAACCAAAATCTTCTAATTTTCCTTTTAAATCCCTACCATATAATCTTAAATGTGTTGGATCCTCATAATACTTTAATCTTAATTCTGGAGTGTTAATTCTTTCGTCCTCATTTGTTATTTCACCACCAATAGGTACGGATATGAAAGCAACACCACCAGGTTTCAAAACCCTATAAATTTCATTTATAGCTTTTTTATCTTGAGGAACATGCTCTAAAACATGATTTATTATAATATAATCAAAAGTATTATTATCATAAGGAATATCTTGAACATCCATTTGCTCTTTTATATAATCTTGATAATTTTCAAAATATTTTAAGGTTATGCCTGCACAAAAAAAGAAAAGTTCCTTTTTATACAATTCTTTATTTAAATCTACAGGTACATAATCAATTTTGTCTTTTTTATCAAATAATCTGTATAACGAAGGTTCTGGAGCAAAATGGAGTATTTTTATATTATTAGTTTCATTAAAAATATTTGTTTCACGTTCCATTTCTAGATATAAACCTCTATGTCTAGCTAAAGAACCACAATTAGGGCATTGTTCATTTTCATATAATAACTCACCAAATGGTTCAAATTCAATAAAAATTTCACCACAAATTGGACATTTACGTTTCTTTTCTAAATTTAGACCTCCAATAATATTTTCTAAATAAGAAATTCTTTTATTTATCTTATAAAAATGAGCATATTTTTCATACCACTCATCAAAATCATCATCAGTATCTGTTAAATATAAATTTTTCATAGTACCCTCCAAATTAAAAAGTTAATATATAAATAATAAGAAATTATTCATTGAGAATTTTATAATAAAATTTAATATAATTTTCAATTGCATTATCCCAACTATAATCGGAACAATATGCATTATTCATTAATTTAAACAATAGTTCTTTATCATTAAAGTAAACATTTTTTGCAATTTTAATTGTATCGCATAATGATTCACTAGAATAATCTTTAAGTTTAAATCCATTACCATTATTTGATTTATAGTCATTTACAGTTTCTTTTAAACCACCAATATTTGTTACAATTGGCAGTGTAGCATAATATAGTGCAATTAATTGGGCAATACCACATGGTTCAAAATATGATGGCATTAAAAAGAAATCTGAAGCCAAATAAATTTCTTTAGCCAATTCTGTATCAAAATATATGCATGCAACATAATTATCTAATTTGCCATTTAATTCACTAAATTTTATGTTACACTCTTCAGTACCAATACCCAATAAAACAAATTGTCCATCATTTACAATATTTTCAAGATTATCATAAACTATAGGAGAACCTTTTTGCTCACTTATTCTGCAAATATATGAAAATAATGGTATGTCTTTATCAACTTTTAAATTTAATTTTTTTTGCAATTCCAGTTTTGATTTTTCTTTAACCTTTAAAAATGAATTGAAATTATTACTATATCTATCATATATACTTGTATCCAAACCATTTAAAAAACCAATAACATTTTTTTCACGATATAAATCTTGTAAACCTGCACTAATATTAGAATTAGGATCTTTAATTGACTCAGCATAGTCTGGACTAACAGTTAACACATAATCTGCAGTTGAAACAGAGCACTCTAACATGTCTACTTGATCATCTTCCCATTTAAATCCAAGATAATATTCAAATAAGTCTTTAGGATTATCTTCATTGAATTTATAAATATTGCGGATGAATGCGTTGTGAATAGATACAACATACTTGCAATTTAAATCATTTTCATTTGCTTTACATATTGATGTGACAAATCCCTCATGATAATCGTTTGTTTGAATTATATCAGGATTTAAAGATTTTTGAATAATGAGTTCATAGATTCCTCGGCAGAAAAATGCCCATCTTACAATTTCATCATTCTGATTATGGATACTATCCCTGTAAAAATAATAATCATTTTCAATTAAATAAGCATTTACTCCTTTTAATTTTTTATATAAAAATTTTCCTTTGAGTTTGTTACTGTCTGCATTAATTGTCATGTTTTTGTTTTTAATTTCAAATTCACCTATATCTTTAAAACCATCATCCTTTAATTTTTTATAGTTAGGTAAAATAATGCTAATTTCAAAATCATCTCTTTTAGCAAATGCATTTGCAAGACCAAATATTGCATCTCCTAAACCGCCATTTTTAAAAAGACCTTCATATTCTGTAGTCCCTATAATTAAATGCATATTAATTACCTCTTAGATGTTCATAATATGGAAACAGTATCTTCTGATCCGAAATCCTTTTCAACAATTTGTTTTTCTGAAATCATTGCATTTTTAACAGTAACTCCTTTTTTAATCACACAAGAATCGAAAATAACAGAGTTTATTACATGAGCTCCCTCTTCAATAGTAATGTTATTTCCTAAAACAGAATGTTCTATTACTCCATTAACTTCATTGTTAAAGCCGCAGAAGGATTTTGTAAATGTAGCAGAATCCATTACACTGGGTTTTAATTTTACTTTTTTAGTTAAAATATTTGTATTTTTAAAATTTAAAATATCAAAGAAATCTTTTCCTTTATCAAGTGCCATCATATTTAGTTTCCATAATGAATCGATAGTTCCAACATCCTCCCAAAAGTCATCAAATTTAACAATGTTTACTGAGAGATTTTCGACAAAATAAGGAACAATATCTTTACTGAAACTAATTGCTTTATGATTATTTTCATCAAAATATTTTAAAGCATTTAATAAAGATTCTTTCTTATAAATATAAATACCCATAGAAATTAAATTAGACTTAGGATTTTCAGGTTTTTCCTCAAAATCAATGACTTTATTATTTTCATCAACAGTGAAAATACCGAATCTGCTTGCTTCTTCAATAGGTATTTCACGCACATATACTGTTAAATCTGAGTTATATTCTAAATGTTTTTCATAAAAATTTTTATAATCTCCTGAGTAAACATGATCACAGTGAACAATCATTATGTCTTCATAATCATCAGTTATATCCATATTAACGAAAACTGATTGTGCAGTATCATAATATTTAACATCTTCATAAAAAGATGAAGCTTTAGGAGGTAATATCTTTAGTTTATAATTAATAAATGTCTTCCAATCCATAAGATATTCAATCAATGAATTTTGATCATATTGTGTTATTACACCTAAATTATCAATATTTGCCATATAACAACTAGCTAAAGCAAAATCAATCAGATGATAAGAAGAACAAATATTTACCATTGCCTTAGACTGTTTATTTGTTAAAGATTTCAATCTTGTACCTTTACCACCAGCTAATAAAAAACAGAATAGTTTATCCATATCTACCATTTTATCCCTCCATTAAGTTATTATAAATTTCTATATAAGGATTTACCATTTTTTCCCAACTATAGTCTTCATTATAACAATTTTTTACAACTTGAGTCCATTTTTCTTTATTAATAAATGTTTCTAATGCTTCATTAACGGCATTTAAAAAGTCTTCAAGTTCATAATTATAAAATTTAAATCCATTTCCATCAGGATATTTGGAATAATCAATAACAGTATCCTTAAGTCCACCTACATTATGGACAATAGGAACTGTCCCATAATACATTGCAATTATTTGGCTAAGACCATTAGGTTCACATAAAGAAGGCATTAATAAAATATCTGATGCTTCGTAAAGTTGTTGGGCCAAATCTTCATTATGTTCAATACATGCAATGAAATTAGGATAATCATTTGAACATTGTCTAAATTCCTTACGATATCTTGGACCATCACCTAATAAAATAAATTGATAATTATTTTCCATTAAATAATCCATAATGCCTAATAAATAATGACAACCTTTTTGTTTTCCTGATAAACGCCCACAAAACATGAATAATGGAATATTTTCCCCAACTTCTAAATTAAATTTCTTTTGAAGAGTTAATTTAGCCTTTCTTTTATTTTTTAAAAATTTATCAAAGTCATCAAATCTAGGGTATATATCATAATTTATACCATTTAAAATACCAGTAACGCCTCCATTTTCAATAATATACTTATCCAAATAAAAACCTTTTTCAGGAGTTTGAATATCTTCAGCATTTGATATGCCGACAGTAACAAGTTTATCTGAATTTATAATAGATTCTTTTAAAAAACATACATACTTTTCTTTCCATTTAAAGCCCAAATAAGAGTTGAATAAATCAATATCTTCATTTTTAATTTTAAAATGGCCGGCATAATAAATAGAATGAATCGTTAATATAAATTTTGGTACCTTGGAAAGATTTGCCTTACATATTAGGGGTAAAAGACCATCAGGCTTATCATTTAAATGTATCACATCAATATTCCAATTCAAATGTTTGATAGTCTCAACAATAGCTTTTGAAAAGAAAACAAATCTCAAATAGACACTTTCACCAACATAAGCATCTTCATCACTAAAATAATGCTCATTATCAATGAAAAAAAATTCAACATTAGCTAAATTACTTTTATAAAGATTAAAATTGAATAATTCATCTGCATAGTTAGAATTATTTTCCATATGCACACTGGTTAAAAATTCAAGGTTTTCATCATCAATGCTTTTAAATTTAGGCATTATAACTTTAACATTAAAATTATCTTCATTGCTTAAGACTTTAGATAGGCCCGAAACATAATCTCCTATACCCCCAATCTTAAAAAAACCTTCCGCTTCTAATGTAGAAATAAGAATTTCCATTATATCACCTAATATGGTAAAATTCCAATATGTCTTGCAACACCAGGATCAATATTTTTATAATGAGCTAAATAACATCCAAACCATTCTAAAGGAATTAAAAGAATGAATGGTGCAAGAATTTTATCAACATCAGCAAAATCCTCTAAATTCAATATAATACAATTAGCATTAATAGATTGACAGAATTTAATGGATCTTTTAGTAATAGTATCTCCATCACAATTAGCATCTAAAAAAATAAGAGATGTATTCTCATCAACTCTTTCAATTAAGCCATGTCTAAATTCTGAAGCATATAATGGGCAGGAATCAATATTAGAACCTTCCATAAATATAGTCATAGAAGTTTTATATGCTAATCCGTAATTAGGCCCTGCACCTAAACAATAAAACATTGTTTCATCTTTATATTTTTTGGCCAATTGTTTATAGTCATCATGAGTTTTTTCAATCAAATCTTTTAAAATATCTGGAAGAGTTAAAAGTTCTTTTATAATTTCATCATGACCTAAGGCTTTAAATAAAATATAATACTGGCAGAATAATTGAGTTAGATGGGTTTTTGTTCCAAGAATTCCAATTTCATGCCCGCATCTTGTAATAACAGAAATATCTGCTGTTTTAGCAAGGGTACTTTCAGGTTCATTACTAATTGCAACAGTTTTTATATTATACTTTTTTGCTTTTTTCAATGCTGCAATAGTATCTTCAGTTTCCCCTGACTGTGAAGCAAAAATAGCTATTGAATTTTCGTTATTAATTAATTTTTTATCATATGAAAATTCATAACCCAAATAAGATTGAACATTAAGGGTAGAATATATTTTCATTGCATCCATTATTGAATAACAGGAAGAAATAGAAGAACCACTTCCTATTAAATAAATTTTATCAACATTTTTTACTAACTCAGAAATTTCATCCATTAATTTTAATTCGGAGTCAATTGTTTTTTTTAAAACATCAGGTTGTTCTAAAATTTCATTTAATATGGTATATTTCATAAACGTTTTATGTAATAACTTTTATATATAGTTTCTTATTTTATATCTATTATTGTCAACCAATTTATTTCTATATTTTTTATTTCATTAAACATTTCGCCGTTGGTCGAATTTGAATTTTTTAATTAATATTTTTTCTTGTCATTGAATTTTACGGCTGTCAAACTCATGCTTGTAATTTAGTAGATGAATAATACCTAATGAATATTAAAATATTGTAAATGAAAGAATTAACCTTCTTTTTAATTTAGCTGAAAAAGGAATTTTTCACTTAGTGTAAATGAAAATGTTATTATCAAATCAAAAGTCAATCAATTATAATCCAATGACTTGTTAAATAATATTTTTCAATTTTATTTAAGAAAAACCTATATTTTATTTTATTTTTTTATTTTTTTAATTTAAAATTTTTTAAAATAATTTATTAAATTTAATATAAATTATAAAATATTTTTATATTCTAAAATTATTTTAAATGTGGAAATATCTTAATTTAATATATTATTTTTTAAAATATTAAGTATTTTTTAGTTCTAATAAAAAACATTTATATATATTTCTTTTACAAGGATAATATAGAATTCAAAACCTAAGATTTATATGATAATTACAGATAAAGAATTATATAAAATAGTACTTATTACAACTATTATTGGAGTTATAGGGTTAATTATTAGCTCTGGTTATATTGAAACTAAAAACTTAGAGATTAACCAAATCACTACCAATAATATTAATGAAAAAATATCTGTAGAAGGTATAATAAGTGAAGTGAAATTTTCAAAAACAAGTAATACATGTTTTCTAACTTTAAATGATGGAAGTGGAAAGATTAGTGTTATCATATTTGAATCTGGATTAAAAGGTTTTGAAGATTCTAACATTGACATCAATCAATTTAAAAATAAAAAAGTCAAACTGACAGGTACTGTAACTCAATATAATAATGATTTAGAACTTACTCTTGATGATGTTAATGACTTAGAAATTATTAATTAATTCACGATTATAAATTAAACATTGTTTGATTTATATTAAAAGTAGAGATTCATAAATTTTCCCTTAACTCAACCCCTCACCTACAAGAAAATATTATTGAATCAGTCTTAAAAAATTTTTAAGACATTTATCTACTTTTACATTTCTTAATCTTTGCAGAATTTAAATAACAATCCTCTTTTTTTTAAAATTCTGCATTTATTAAGGATTATCCACTATAATAAATTATTTTTAACCTTTATATAATGATTCAAGTCTTTCAATTGTATCAATATCTTTAAGACCTTTATCCTCTCTTATTCTTTTAACTACTGGAAATCTCAATGAATAACCTCCTTCATATTCTGGAGATTTAACAATTTCACTATAAGCTACCTCAAAAATAATTTTAGGTTCTACAGTAATTTTTGTACCTTTTTGAGAAATTTTATACTCTTCCATTTTCTCTGTTAGATTTTCTAATTGTTCATCACTAAGACCGGTACCTACCTGTGCTATTGGTTTAAGGTTTTCATCTTCATCTTGTAATGCTATAAGATAAGATCCTATAAATTCTCCTCTTTTACCAATACCTTTTGTTCCCCCTACAACTACTACATCTAAGTTTTCAGGTTCTGCTTTATATTTTAACATTTTTTTTCCACGTATTCCTGGAATATATGGTTCATAAGCATTTTTTATCATAATACCTTCATGACCACCTTTAATTGACTCCTCAAAGAGTTCTTTTGCATCATCAATATTTTCCGGGCCACATAATACAAGTTTACTTAAATGAATCATATCTGTTGTATTAACTATACTTTCTAAAGTTTCCCTTCTTGTTTTAATTGGATTGTCAATTAATGGTTCTTTATAATATAATAAATCATATAAGTATAATTCTACAGGTATATTCTCCATAGTCTCTTTAATATTATATTTACGTCTTACACGACGAAGAATATGTTGGAAAGATAAAGGTTCTCCATTACGTGTAGCTATTATTTCTCCTTCAACTATAAAATCACTATCCGGAAAAGCAGTTTCTATTGCTTCAACAATTTCAGGAATTGCTTTTGTAATATTTTCAAGTCTACGTGTAAAAAGAGTAACTTCTCCATTATGCTTATGGATTTGGCAGCGTATACCATCATATTTTGTCTCACATAATGCAAGACCCATTTCATTAATACTAATATCGATTCCTTCAGATAACTGTGCTAACATTAATTTCACAGGTCTTCCTGCTCTAAGATTTAGTTTTTGAAGTCCTTCTGCACCTTCATCTTTCGCTACTTTGGCAACTAGTCCTAAATCATTTGTAAGCATAGCTGCTCTTTCTACAACATCCTTATCAATGCCGAATGCTCCTGCAATTCCATCACGGATAATCCCTTCACCTACACCAATACGTAATTGTTCAACAATAGTTCTGCAAATATATTTAGATTCAACAGCACTTGCAGAGGATAATAATTCAAGAATAATAGATATTTTACGTGATGTTGAACGATTACCTGAGATTTTAGTTAATTTTCTAAGATTATTATAGACAAATTCAATTGTAAGTGGTTGTGAGAAAAAGGTCATTTGTTTTTTATTTTTTACAAGTACTTCACTTGCAGCACCAATATCTCCCTCATCTCTAACTTTATCCTCTACTTCATCTACACTTACACCTGCTACATCTGCAACAGCTTTCATTACAAGTTTATCTCCAATTCCCTGTTCTTCCTCACTCCAGGAAGGGAAAACTTTTCCAAGACACATAAGTGTAACAGGAGGTAAAAGTTCACTGTCTACTGTTTTTAAAAAATTAGATAATATTTCAGTTTTCTCTAATCTTTTGGTAGTATTGTTTAATTTTTCATAAACATTAACTAAATTTTCATATTTCATTTTATCTTCCTTTAGCTAAATATTAATTTATATTATGTTCTATTAATTTAAAAATCATCTTTAGCTATTTTAACTGCACAATACTCTCCACACATAGCACACATTTCATCATCATCTATTTTACATTTATTTTTATAAACTCTAGGTTTAGATGAATCTATTGCAATTTCAAATTGTTTATCCCAATCAAAATTACGTCTTGCTTCAGCCATATCGTTTTCTTTTTTCCATGCTTTTTCAAGACCTAATGAAACGTCTGCAGCTTCAGCAGCTATTTTTGTTCCAATCACACCTTCTTTAACATCTTCAAGGGAAGGTAGTGATAAATGTTCTGCAGGGGTAACATAACATAAGAAATCTGCACCATTTGATGCAGCTATTGCTCCACCTATTGCTGCGGTTATATGATCATAACCTGGTGCAATATCTGTTGGTATTGGTCCAAGTACATAAAACGGTGCATTATGACATAAACTTTTTTGTAGTTCCATATTAGCTTTAATTTGATTTAATGGAATATGCCCAGGACCTTCTACCATTACTTGGACTTTTTCTTGTTGAGCTCTTTTAACTAGACCCCCAAGATTTACAAGTTCCTGTATTTGCGGAATATCACTTGCATCTAGCAAACATCCAGGACGTAGGCCATCACCTAAACTTAAGGTTATGTCATACTCTTTTGCGATTTCAAGTAAATAATCATAATTTTCATATAAAGGGTTTTCACTATCATTATGCAAAATCCATGATGCTAAAAATGTTCCTCCACGTGATACAATACCCATTTTTCTATTCTGTTTTTGAATTTTAGGTACAAGTTCTTTTGTTATACCACAATGGAGTGTCATAAAATCAACACCTTCTTTGGCTTGTGATTCTATAACTTTAAAGATTAAATCCTCATCCATATCAATAATCTCTTTATTAGCATTTAAAGTTTGTACTCCTGCTTCGTATATAGGTACAGTACCTATTGGAACATCTACTTCTTTTAATATTGCTTTTCTAAATTTATTAAGTTCAGGTCCTGTACTTAAATCCATAACTGCATTTGCACCATATTCCACTGCAAGTTTTGCTTTTTTCACCTCAAGGTCCAAATCTTCAATTTTACTTGATGAACCAATATTCGCATTAACTTTTGTTGTTAGACCTTCCCCTATACCATAAACTTTTGTTTTACGATTAATATTTTTTGGTATTACTATTGTTCCTTTAGACAATCCTCTAATAATTTTATTAACGTTAACTCCTTCATATTTTGCAACTAATTCCATTTCAGGGGTGACATTACCTTTTAAAGCTTCACTCATCTGGGTCATTTTATACCTCTTTTTTAAATAGATATTTTTTTTTAATGTAATTTTTTGTTATAATTATTTTATTATCATAGTTTTTTGATTTAATTATTTATCAATTTGATTTTTATTTTTAATAATTTTTTTTTTTTTAAGATTTTTTATATTCCTTTTTTTTTAAAATTTTATATGTTTTTAAGTTTTTAGAAAAATAGTTTGTATATAAATTTGATTTTTGTAAGTATTTTATTCAATTGAAATTTGATAAAAATAGTAAATTTTTTTTATTCAAGTTTATAATCATTAATATTATATATTTCCTTGGAAAGAATATTTATCTTTTATTTATTAAAAAAATGAATTATAGGAGATTTAACTCCTATAGTTATTTTATAGTTTCAATATTTTCTATTTATTTTAAAAAATATTTTTTTTAGAGGTATTGGACCATTTCATCACTACTTTGTTTAAATGAATTAGGTTTAACTTTTTCCATAGCCTCATTAAAAGCATTCATATCAACTTTTTCTGCTTCCATATTTTCTCTTAAAGTTAACATTGCAGCTTCACGACAAACTGCTTCAATGTCTGCTCCAACATATCCTTCAGTACGTTTAGCTAATTTTGAAAGTTTTACATCATCTGCAAGTGGCATTTCATTTGTATGAACCTCAAAGATTTTTAATCTACTTTCTTCATCTGGAGTATCAACTTTAATGTGTCTGTCAAATCTTCCAGGTCTCATTAATCCAGGATCTATGATATCTGGCCTATTTGTTGCTGCAATAATTGCAACATCTTGTAAATCTTCCATTCCATCGATTTCAGTTAGTAATTGATTAACTACACTTTGTGTAACATTAGAACTTCCCTCACTCATACCTCGAGCATTAGCTATAGAATCGATTTCGTCAAAGAATATTATTGTAGGTGCAGTTTGTCTTGCTTTTCTAAATACTTCTCTTACACCTTTTTCAGATTCTCCAACCCATTTAGATAAAAGTTCTGGACCTTTTATTGCAATAAAGTTTGCATCACTTTCACTTGCTACTGCTTTTGCAAGTAAAGTTTTTCCTGTTCCTGGATCTCCATATAATAATATTCCTTTAGGAGGTTCTACATGGAATTTTTTAAAGAGGTCAGGATATTTTAATGGCCATTCTACTGCTTCTTTTAATTCTTGTTTTGCATTTTCAAGTCCACCAATATCTGACCATTTCACATCAGGTATTTGTACAAGTACTTCTCTTAAAGCTGATGGTTGGATTTCTTTTAATGCTTCTCTAAAGTCATCATTATTAACTATAATTTTTTTAAGTGTTTCTTCTGGAATCGCCTCATCTAATTTATTAATCTCAGGTATGATTCTTCTAACTACTCTCATTGCAGCTTCTTTACATAATGATTCTAAATCTGCACCTACAAATCCATGTGTACTTTCAGCAATTTTATCAAGATCTACATCTTCATTTAATGGCATTGTTCTTGTGTGGATTTCAAGAATTTCTTTTCTTTCATCTCTATCTGGAACGCCTATTTCGATTTCTCTATCAAATCTTCCAGGTCTTCTAAGTGCCTGATCTAATGAATCAGGTCTATTAGTTGCACCTATAACAACAACCTGTCCTCTGGAGTTTAGACCATCCATTAATGTTAGAAGTTGTGCAACCGTTCTTCTTTCTACTTCGCCTTGGGTTTCTTCCCTTTTTGGTGCGATAGCATCAAGTTCATCTATAAATATAATAGATGGTGCATTTGCTTCTGCTTCTTCAAAGAATTCTCTAAGGTTTTCTTCAGATCCACCTACATATTTACTCATTATTTCAGGCCCATTAATTGAAATAAAATGAGCATCACTTTCACTTGCTACTGCTTTTGCAAGTAAAGTTTTTCCAGTACCAGGAGACCCATGCATTAATACTCCTTTAGGAGGTGCAATTCCTAATTTTTCGAAGAGTTCTGGTCTTTTAAGAGGTATTTCAATCATTTCTCTGACTTTTCTCACTTCTTCTTTAAGACCTCCAATATCTTCGTAACTTACATTTACAAGATTAGTTACACCATCTAGCTTAGATACATCTATAGGATGATCTTGAAGGTCTATTTGGGTATTAGGGCCTACTTTCACTACACCAGTTGGATGAGTTGACACAACTGCGAATTTTAACTCTCCCATTGGAGAGATATCCATAAAATTATTAAACATATCATCAAACGGATTTCCAGTTTGATTTTGCATCATTGGTGGTTTAATACCAGAGCCTACAATATCTCCTTTGGTCATAACTTTGTTTAGGAATAATCCCCTTATATCCCCTTGGATTTTTACATTATTTTCAGTTGGTGCAAGAACTACTTTTTTAGCAATTTTTACATTTGCTTTTTTCACTTCTATTTCTTCACCTATTGATGCTCCGGAATTTTTACGTATTGTACCATCCATCCTTATAATTCCTAGACCAATATCTGATTGGGATGATACAACGGTTGCAGCTGTTGTTTTAGATCCTCTAATTTCAATTAAATCCCCTTCTTCAAGATTTAATTCAGCCATTGCATTAGGATCAATTCTTACTATTCCTTGACCAATATCACGTTGAGATAATGCTTCTGCCACTTTTAATTTTGGGGTTTTGATTTTATCTTCAACCATAATAATCATCTCCTTTATAAATTTTAATGAAGTAATATTGTTAATTTAATATTTTTTTTTAAAGCTAATTTACTAACTTTTTGTACTTAAATTATTATTAGTTTTTCTTTTTAATTTTTTCTTAAGATTTTCATTAGTTTTATTAATTAAAAACTTTAAATTTTATTTTTATTAAATAAATCATTTTTTTACTTTTATTTTAAGTTTTATTTTTTATTTTATTTAAGTTACTTTTTGTAACTATAATTAAATTGTAGGTTAACATATATAAACTTTTCGATTTTAGTAATATTTTTTATAAAAATAATAATACTTTTTATATTTAAAAAAATAGTAAATGAATTGAATTATAGTGTAATTCTAATGATTCTTTTTAAAATATATCTAAATAAAATCAGCCTATAAAATTTCACAGACTCCATTTTTATAATAAAAATTATCTTATTTTAGCTCCAAATCCTATAATTAAGTTTTTAACATTGTTGAATGCATTTTTGTTGAAACTTTTAATTTCAAATGTATAACTAATTTTATTATCCTTAATTTGTGGGCCATCATAAGTATCAGTTAATTTAACAGAGATTATATCCGGAAGTTTTAATAATGTATCTTTAATTATATCACTGTTAGAATTTTTTGAAAATAAGCAACTTATAGATTCAGTATATATTTTCCAATTATTCTTTTTCCACTTAAATATTTCATTTTTTGAAAGTATTCTAATATTTGAAATTTTTAGTTTATTTTCACTATTTTTATTATTTTTTCCATTATCAATAATAACAAAACCATCTTTTAATTCTTTAATAATCCCAATATGAACCTTTTTAGAGTAGATATGTTGAAGACCGACTTCTTTTCCAATAGATTGATATAGATGATTTTCTTCACGACTTAAAGCTTCAATAGCCTTATCACTTCTTCCAAGTGCTGCTTTAACATCTCCCAAATGCTTTTTTGCATTTATGGCAATTTGTCTAAATTCCTCTTTATCCTCTCTTAAAAGTGCATCTTTAATTTCACATGCCGCATCAATAAAGCATTGACGAATTTTTACACCATTATCATTTTCAGTTTGTATAGAATAGGTTAAATAAGGATTTTGTGAAGTAATACGTGCAATTGTATCAATCATAAGATTATAAATAGGGCTTTCATAATCTTCAGCATCTTTAAGATTAATATTTAATTTTTCAATTGTAGATGCAATGGAAATATAAGAAAAATGTGTTAAAACCTGAACTATTCCCATCATATTATCATGATGTTCTGGTGTGGTTTCAATTATCCTCATATTTTTTTCTTTTAAAAAATTATAAATTTTAGGATACCATTTACCTTTTACTGTTGGTGTTAAAACAATTACTTGCCCTTCAAAACCAGGGGTACGCGGTCCAAAAATAGGGTGAGTTGGTATAAACTCTACATCACTACTTAAATACTTTTTCATTGCTTCTGTAGGTTTTGTTTTAACAGATGTAACATCAATCATTACAGATTCTTTTTTCATTTTATCTGCAAGGTCTTTAATTACATCAACAGTATTTGCTATTGGAACTGCAATAATAAGTATATCTGATTTACTTGCAACATAATCATTATCTGTTGTAAATTCAACATTTAATTCTTGTGCAGTTTTGATTCCTGCTTTTTTATCCCTACCTGTAATGGTAATATTAAAGTTTTCACGTTTAAAGTATGATGCAAGTGTTTTTCCAAGACCTTTAGTTCCACCGATTATACCAATATCCATTGTATCAACAATATTTAATTTTTAAATGACTATTTTTTATTATACTTTTATTTATAATATTAATTATTTTATAATTTATTTTTATACAATTATTAATTTAATATTTTTGTAAACTTTTTTTATTAAATAATTTTATTATTAATTAATTAGATTATATTATAATTTTTAAAGTGATTTTTTTAATTATTAAAATATAATATAATTTATTAAGAATTAGATATAAAAATTATTTTAAGGTTTTATATAGAATTTTAAATTTTATTTTAAATTTTCATTTATATTTTAAAGCTTTAATTAATAATTTTAAAATTTGTATTAATAATAGGAGTAGATTGATAAATGAAACTAGCTGGTGAAAACCAAAAAGAAGGGATTATAACTGTTATTCCTGAAACTTTAGATGACCTTTGGCATTTATCTCATATAATCCATAATGGAGATTATATTAGCTCTATTACTACACGGCGTATTCAAGATACATCCGGTGATAAACTTAGAAGTGATCGTGGAGTTAAAAAAACATTTACTTTAGAGGTTAATGTAGAAAATATAAGTTTTCATATTTTTACAGCTAAATTACGTCTAACAGGTACAATTACTAAAGGTCCTGAAGATTTAATTCCTTTAGGTTCTCATCATACAGTTGAGGTTAAATTCAACACTCCGCTTAAAATTAAAAAAGCAAAATGGTCTAAATGGGCATTAGATAGACTTGATTTAGCTATTAAAGCTTCTAAAAAATTATCTGCTATAATTATTTTAATTGAAGAAGATACGGCTACATTAGGTCTTATTCGTCAATATGGAATAGAGTATTATGGTCCGATTCATTCTAATATTTCAGGTAAAAGAATAGTTGATAAAAATCGTTCAAAAGACCAAATAGAATTTTACCAAAAAATTGTTAAAACTTTGTTTAAATTTAGCGATATTCAAAATATTGTTATTGCCGGTCCAGGTTTTTCTAAAGATAATTTTTATAAATATTTAGATAATAATTATACAGATATTGCAAAAAAATCTATTTTAGAGGCTACTGGTTCTTCTGGCAGAGTAGGTATTGGAGAGGTTTTAAAAAAAGGTACTGTTGAAAAATTAACCTCAGAAAATAGAATAGCATTTGAGATGAAGGATATTAATGACATGTTAAAATTACTTTCAACAAACCCTGATATTGTTGTTTATGGAAAAGATGAAGTAAATAATGCAGTTAATATGGGGGCTGTAAGTAAACTACTTATTAGAGATTTAAACATGACTGATGAGGGTATGGAATCTCTTATGAATTTAACTGAAAATATGGGAGGTAAAGTTAGTATAATAAGTAGTGAACATGAAGGAGGAGAACAATTGAATGCTTTAGGGGGGGTAGCTGCAATTTTAAGATATCCTATTAAATAATTCTATTTTTTTGTTAAACCATTTTTTTTTTTTTATTTGTGTATCTTATACAAACTATTTAAAATCAATTTATTCTGATTATTTTTGGCACTTTCAAAAACTTGTGTGATTTGAATTTTCAATATTTATTGTGACACTAAATTTTAACGTGTAAATTTTTCTTTATTTTTAATTTAGAAATAGT
>OMVX01000016.1 GCA_900314605.1 uncultured Methanobrevibacter sp.
TAAAATAACAGGGATGATCTTCAGGAATCATATTCCTCAAGTCCCTTGGGATTAACATGGTCTGATTAATAGTATCATCTTTTAAAACCATAAATAAAATAACCATAAATATTAATATCTATATTTAATAGTTGTCCTTCATAGTATTTAAATTTAAAGAATAAATAACAGAAAAAAAAATTATAAAAAAAAGTAAGTTTGTGTCCCACCCTCAAAATTTAAAAAAAATAAAACACTAAAATTTAAAATGAAAATTAAAATAATCTTAAATATTTTTATATAATAAACTTAAAAACTATAATAATATAATGTAAAATATATTATTAATATATTTGCTTTTAAAAATTTATATTAAAAATAAATAAATTATATTTTCAAAATTAAAATATTAAATGAACTTGTTTTAAAATTTAATTTTAAATTAGACTTATACACTTAATGTACAATATAAATTTTTTAAAATTTTACTAATAAAAAAAAATTATGATTATTGGTGATTACATGGAACATTGGATAGAGAGAATAGCTGATGATTTAAATAGTATGGATGTTAAAAAACATAAAATTGCATGTGGTACATCCATTTCCGGTTCAATACATATTGGAAATTCATGTGATATATTTATTGCAAATGCAGTGGGAAAAGTACTAAAAAAATTAGATAGTGATGTTGAAGTTATCTGGATTGCAGATGATCATGACCCTTTAAGAAAAGTACCTTATCCACTTCCAGAATCCTACTCTAAATATTTAGGTATGCCATACTCTACAATTCCATGTCCTGATGGATGTTGTGATAATTTTGTAGAACATTTTGAAAAACCTTTATTTAATGTATTAGATGATTATGGTATAGATATGACTATTAAATCTGGATTTGAAATGTACAAATCTGGAGAATATAATGATTATATTAGAAAATCACTTGAAAAACATGATGAAATTAGAGAAATATTCGACCAGTATAGAAGGGAACCTTTAAATGAGGATTGGTTACCATATAATCCTATTTGTGAAGAATGTGGAAGGGTAAATACTACAAAAGCATATGGATATGAAAAAGATAAAGTATACTACAAGTGCGAATGTGGCCATGAAGGGGTTGCTGATATTACTAAAGGTGATGGTAAACTTACATGGAGAGTAGAATGGGCAGCAAGATGGAAAATATTTAATATTACCTGTGAACCATTTGGTAAAGATCATGCTGCTAGTGGTGGAAGTTATGATGTTAGTAAAGTAATCACCGAAAAAATATTTGATTATAAAGCACCATACCCTGTTCCATATGAATGGATTACTCTTGAAGGTGAAGCAATGAGTAAATCCCAAGGGGTTTTCTTTGCACCAGATGAATGGTTAAAAATTGGACCTGCTGAAAGCTTAAATTATTATTTATTTAGAAGTAAACCATTAAAACCAAAAGATTTCTCTCCTAAAATGAAATTTTTAGATTTAATGGATCAATTTGACACAACAGAAAAAATATTCTACGAAGAAGAAGAGGCACCTTCAGAAAAAGAAGAGCGTAAATTCAAGGAAATTTACAATGTATGTCAAATAAATGAAAATGAAAATTTACCATTTAGACCTCCTTACAGATTCCTTGTAAATGCTGTGCAAATTGTAGGAGAAGGAGATTTAGAGAAAATCTTTAAAATCTTAAAGAAAAACTCACAATTATCAAAAAGCTTTGAAAATAAAGAGTTTAAAGATTTAAATGAAACTGAGCTTGCCCAATATAAAGAAAGAGTAGAAAATGTACAATACTGGTTAGATAACTATGCACCAGGATTTGTTAAATTCCAAGTCCAATACAATTCTATTCCAAACTTGCCACTTCCAGAAGAACAAAACGGATTTTTAAGTGAACTTGCAGATTTACTTGAAGCAAATGACTTTGAAAAATCTGAAGATTTACATGATGAGATGTATAAAATATTAGAAAAATATGGTCTTAAACCACAAAAGGCATTTCAGGCTATATATAAAATGATACTTGGTAAAAAACAAGGCCCAAGAGCAGCATCATTTTTATTATCTTTAGATAAAGACTTTGTTATTAAAAGATTAAGAAAAGAAGAATAAATTATATAATTTATTCATTTTTTTTATTTTTATCTAAAACTTAATTTTGATAAGAAACCACTACCTTGTTGGTCTTTTAATTTTTCAGACAAATTACTAATCTGTTTTTTAAGATTTTTAATTTCTTTATCTTTATTGTTAAGCTCTGTATGAAGTTTATCATAATTTTTTTGTTTATTAGTAATGGAATTTTTTAAATAAGAAATTTCATCTTCTAGTTTAACAATAGTTGCAGCATATTCATCTTTTAATTCTTTTTTGAAATTTTCTAATTTTTTAAGTTCCATTTTTAAATTTTCATTTTCCTCTTTAATTTTTGGTATAGATTTATCAGAAACTTCTTTTAATTCATTTTCTGCTGATTTTAATTCTTGAGTTAATTTTTCATTTTCTGCTTTTAATTTTTCAAATTCAGCATCTTTTGAATCATCGGGCTTTGTATCTGTTTTTTGAACATTTTCAATTTCACACTTTAAATTTTCATTTTCTTCTTCTAATTTTTCATATTTAACTTTAAGAAGTGCTAATTCTGCTCCAGCTTTAGTATATGTTTCACTTAAATCTGCATTAATATCTAATTGGTCAAAATATTTTTTAGTACTTTCATTTAATGCTTCAGTTAATTCTGTTTTTACTTGTTTCAATTCGTTATTTTCTTTTTTTAAATTAGGAATAACCTCATTAGTTAAATAATTAAGTTCGTTAGCTTGATTTTTAATTTTGTTTTCATTTTGATCTAAATTATTTTCTTCTACCATATGGACCACTTAACGATATAACTTATTAAAGTAAAATTATATTCATTTCACTAAAAAAAAAAAAAAAAATTAAATGAAATAATATTGTGCTAAACTATAAATTTATACTTTTTAATATATTAATTTAATTTTTTAAGTCTACCTAAATAGGATATATTAAAAAAAAATATGAAATTAAAAACTAAATGATATTATTAATATTAAAAAAAGAATAAAAATTAATTAAAATGTGATAAAAGTTTAAAAATGAATATATAAAAAAATAAGTAAATAAAAAATAAAAAAAAAACTAAATCAAATATAATAAATTAAAAGTGGAGAGTATTGATTTAGTTTTTTTGGAATCTGCGTCTATCAACAAGTTCTTGACGTTTACCTGCATTCCATCCCCCATTAGCAGATTTAGCATGACCTACTTGTTGAACATATCCAGTAATTCTATCATACCATTCTACATCTTCACTTTCACCACAAGTAGGACATTTGTTAGATAAACCTTTCATTAAAGTTTTACATTTTAAACAGAAACTTAATGCTGAACTATAAGCCCAAAATCCAATATCAGATTTATGAGCAATTTTATTAGTTAAACTCATTAAAGATTGTGGATCAGAGTAAGATTCACCCATAAATGCATGGAAAATATGTCCACCCGGAGTAATTGGATGGTATTGTTCTTCTATTTTTATTTTATCTACAAGAGAGATATCAGCACTAACTGGTACATGTGAAGAGTTAGTATAATAGTTTGCACCATTGTCTCCTTGTAAGATAGTTTGATCCCCAAATTGTTCTTTATCAAGAGTAGCGAATCGGTAAGCTGTAGATTCTGCTGGAGTTTGAATGACAGACCATCTTAATCCAGTTTCTTTTTGTAATTCACTAGCCCTATCATATAAGTATTGGATACATTTTACACCAAATTTATTAACTTCTGGATTATCAATACCTTGGCCGAATAATGCCATTAACATTTCATTAAGACCAACAAAACCAAATGATAATGTTGAATTATCAATTCTGTAATAGTACTCATCTTTTATTTTTTGAGTTAAGAATGGGAGAATATCATAATCATTTAAACAATGTAGACCTTGTTCTCTTCTAATAAGTAAGGTTTCAACTGCAAGGTCCATATAATTATCTAAGTATTCAAATACTTGAGATTCATCTTTAGATTGATATCCTATTCTTGGTAAGTTTAAAGTAACATAAGCAAGGTTACCAGTTCTAAGACAATCATTTTCCCAGTCTCCAGTCCAGTTATCTTGGAGTTGAGTCCTACATCCCATATAATTAGCCATGTTATTTCTGTATTTAGGTAACATGTTTACGAAGTAAGGAGAACCGAATTTAGCAGAGAGTTTATGAACATTGAATAAATCATCTTCATAATCACCATTTAATGTTTCTTTACGTAAAGTGTAAATTGTATTTGGGAAAAGATGTGGTTTACCTTCTTTGTCTCCTCCATATAAAGTTTCAGTAAATGCCCTTTGAATTAATCTGGTTTCTTCTTCAAAATCACCATAAGTTCCAACTACTTCACCTTTAGGACCATATGCAGTTACATCCTGTAAGAACTTTGGAACACCGAATTCTAATTGCATACTTGTAAATGGTACTTGTGAACCTCTAGCAGCATAAGCCATGTTTAAATTATAGATTAACATTTGAACACATTGTTTAATGTCTTCATATGTTCTACCTCTTGCAAATGGTGCAACAAATACATTCCAGAAGGACATTGCTTGTCCACCTGACATGTTTTGTTGTGCTGCAAGCATTATTTCTCCAGTATGATTCATTAAAGTTTCCATATGTGCAGGTGATCCTGCAACAGAAGTATGGTCACCTGTTCCATCAACTTTAAGACCATATTTTATAAATTGTCTAATATCATGTTGTAAACAGTTTAATGGTCTGGAAGCAAAATATTCTAAATCGTGAATATGTATATCTCCTGACATGTGTGCATCTGCTAAATGAGATGGTAACATATGTAATAATGCATATTGTTTTAATGCTTCATCTGCTACATATTTATGAATAGTTTCAGGATTGTGCATCATATTAGCATTACTGTTATTTCCATTTTCTATTAAAGATGAAATATTATAAACAGGAATACCTAAACGAGTATAGCTTTTCCTTAAATCTTCAAGACCATATTCTATAAGTTTAGTATTAACCATTTCCCTAATCATTGGTGCAGTTAAGGAATCAACATTTAATTTTTTTAGTTCTTTCCATACTTCAGATGCTATTTTAAAAGCTGTTTCTTGTGATGCACCTGTTTCTTGAACTAAAGTATTTGCAATTTTTGACAAATCAAAAGATTCTATTTTATCTCTTGAAGTTCTAACTTTTAAAGTAGTATTAGCTAAATATTTATTAGCTGACTCTTCATCAATTTCTGATAAAGATTCATAAACTATTTCTTTAATCTCTTTAGTAGTGATTCCATCATATAATGATGAAACTACTTTAGCAATAATTTTATCAGACTCAAAAAATGGAGCTTCAACCATAACTAAAGATTTTAATAATTTTTCATAACTGAATCTTTCCATAACTCCATTATTCTTAACAACTGAAACTTTTATATCTTCTTTTAAAGTCTCTGCAATATTTGATCTAGTTTTCATTTTTTTAATCTCCACTTATTTTCAAAATGTATATTAAACACTATTTTAGGACATTATCCTAATTTACACTTTTAAAAAATTTTATATAAAGTCTATAAAATTTTATTATGTACATATAGTTTAGTTAAACTAGTATATATTAGTTCGTATAGTTACGAACATTTGATATTTTTTATAGAAAATATTAAATCACGAATATAAAAAAATCATAAATGGAAATACATTCTAAAATAATAAACTATAACTAAACTATAATCTAATATATCATATAAAACATTAAATTAATTAAAAATTAATTTATAAAAAAATTTACTTAAAAATAAATAATAAACATGAAGAAATTCTATTTAGATAATAAGAATACATCATAAATTAATTTAAAATAAATAATAATTAATAATAATTAATTAAAATAAATAATAATTAATTTATAAGAAAATATCTAAAGAACTTTGCTTAGATTTATCAGATTCAAATAAAGAATTAATTCCGAATTCCTGAATTTCTAATCTTTGTTCAAGATAATGTGAAACTGGATATCTATGAACTAACTGTTGGGAAATATCTAAATACTTAGTAACAGAACCTTTAGAAACACTTAAAATTAAATTTCCACCACATTTACATTTACCAGAAAGTGGCATACGTCTGTATTTAGAATTACATTTAGTACATCTAACCTTTTGTTTGGAAAATGCACGAACATTACCCATAATATCAGGTAAAAAATGACTGGATAAAACTCCTTCAACAACAGCTCGTTGATCAACAGCCCTAATAATTTCAGCTAAACCTATTTGTCCATCAACTTTTTCTTTCATAGAAGGTAACTTTTTATATAAACATAAAGTTGGTCCTGAATGAATACTTGAGGTATGATGTGAAAACATTAAATTTTCATATTGTTCAGGTTCACCTAAATGCATACTAACATTATCAATCAAATCTAAAAAGTCAGCTGGTTTAAGATTATCTTTTTTGGTTCGCTCAAAAAATTCTAGAGGAAATCTTTCATAAATATCTAAATTATGAGATTCATCATCAATTTCTTGAGGATCAATTCTTGTAGATAAAACTAAAGGAGCATCCATACTTCCACCACGAGTACTTGGAAGATAAGTTTTAGAAAAATTAATCAAAGGATCTAGAAGTAACATTACAGAATCTTCATCACTATCACAATTTCTCCTTTTAGCTGAATGGAAATAAGGATGAGCATAACATCCAAGTGCTTTAGTAAATCCTACAATACGGCCTAAAACACCTGCTGAAGTATGAGGTGCTAAACCTGCAATTAAATGTCCTATTAAATCTTCACGACTTTTAACATTATAAAAGGTATCCATTTTATAAAATCTTTTAAGTTCATCATCAACATAATGAGCAACATCTACAAGATAATCTGCACAATTATCAGAAATAACTACATCTTGAACCTTAAGTTCAATAATCTGATTATCATTAGTAATTTCCTGACCATAACAGTCATGTTCATAACCCATTTCAAGGAGCTTTTCAACTGTAACTCCTATTTCTTTTGGAATAAAATGGGTAAGAGGTAAATCTGTTGAATCATGACGAATAGTTGCATCTTTAAATGTGAATACATTATTTTTAGAACGGAGTATACCTTTTTCTAAAGGTTCAGGTACTTTATTTTCAGAAATCATACCTACAACACCTTTCATCTCATCAAGTTTACGAACACCAACATTTTCAGATGCATTAGAAAGTAATTTAGAAAGGTTAATCGTTTTTTGGGAATTTTTTCCAAATTCAGTAGGACTTCCACAATATGGACATAATGCCTGAAATGAACTTAAACCACAAGCAGGATTAGTACATTTACGATATGCAAGTTCTATTTTAATACTTCCTTTACGTGCTGCCTCTGCAACCAATCGTCTATTACTTCCATAATTACCTATAGGGAATAAAACATGAGGTGCAGGACGCATTAATCTTTCTTTAGATTTTTCTGGCCTTCCAACACGAGTACCAATATAAATAGGAGCTTTGTATTCAATAGGAGCTTCTGAAATAAGGTTTAAAATTCCTACACTATCCATATCAGAATCGTTCATCTCTTCTAAGGAAAATTCACGAGTGAAAGTATGAACTAGTGCATAAGAAGTATTTGAGTCAATAACAACTTTACCATCTATTACTTTATGAGGAATACCTATAACTTCCATTAGACGTTTTTCATATTGAATATCTAATTGAAGCTCATCACCATCTTTATAATCCCCTTTAAATGATAAAATATATTTAATCAAATCATTTAATTCAGATTTACTAATATCATGATAACAATAAGTATACTTAGGATGTAAAGGAATATTATATTCTTTTGATATTTCAAATGCCTTTAAAGCCGTAATATCTCTATCAAATTCCAAATTGACAAGATTAAATTGGTGAGTATCTTCTGAATTGTATTTAGATGAATTTTTAATATGTTCAATCCACCACTCTTCACACCATCCAGATTGTAGCATAGGCTGATTGTTTCTTAAAAATTCACCAAATGCTATTAACATATCACCTACAAATAAAATTTCAGAAATATTGTTTTTGACTTTACGAGCTTCTTTTAAAGAATTAACTTGAACTACATCACCATTTTTAAGTTTAACAATAGGTCCTTCAATAGAATCTACAGGTACAACACAGTTACCTTTACCAGGTCTTTCGATTTTCATCTGAGTACCTACAGCAATAAATTCAATAATTTCCATTGTTGCAGGGTGAACACCCATAGTTGCTAATCCTGTATTACGTGATCTACCATATCTTAATCTAAATCCTCCTTTCTCAGAAGGGTAACTTAAAACTGGCCTACCACCAATAATATCTTCAATATATTTAGAAGAAATCGGAACATCATCTACTTCACCAGGATGAAGCTCAATATCTTCATTTTCTTCAGCCTCATCACTAGTATCCTCCTCAGTTTTAGGTTTAGAATATTCTTTTAAAAAGTCCCATCCATCTAATTCTAATTTATTAGCAATTTTATGGATCTTTTTGGATTTCTGAATAACACCTTCAACCATAGCAAGAAGAGCACCACCACGAATATTATTGGTTTCTACTCTAGGTAAGTCTCTGTGAGATACTTCAAGTTGATCAGTAGGTTCTCCACTAACTTCTACTGGAATACTTCTTGCTGCTAGTCTTACCTCATCTGCATTAGGAGAATATTGTAAGTTAGTAACTTCAGATTCATAAATTTCCACTTCTTCTACATATCTTTCGATTTCATCATCAGTAGGTTTGAAAATTTGAAGTTTTGTAGCTTCACGAATTTTATCTCCAAGTAACACAGCTAAAGCAGCAGCAGTACCACCAGCACTTCTAATTGGACCTGCAAAATAAACTGCTACATATTTAGTTCCATCTGAATTATCTTTGATTTTAACTTGAGAAATACCTTCTAAAGGAGCAGCTACAACTCCTTCTGTAAGTATAGCTAAAGCTGTTCTAAGAGCCTGATCTGCATTAGCTTCACGTTTTGAAGCACCTTCTTTAGTATCCTCATACTCTTCACTAGATGCAATTTCAGCAGCAATTTGAAAAGCAACTTTTTCACGATCTTGAAGTTCATGGTCTAATTGCTTAATACGTTCTGCAACACCTTCAGGGCCTACAAGCCCTTCAACTCTTTCCGCTAAATCTTTAGCTCTTGGAATTTCACATTTAGTAGTCATATCCAAACCCTTAGACCTAGCTTCATTAGCTATATCATATAGCTCAAGTGTTTCTTTTTCTAAACGTTCAAAATAATCCATAGTATCCCTTATATAAATATAAAAAAGATTAGAATTCATTAAAGATAATTTAAGTAAATTTAAATAAATAAAAATCAAGTAATTATGTAGATATTTTTATTAAAATTAGTATTTAATAGTATTGTGCTAGTGAAAACTAATATATAAATAAACTTTTTATGTGAAAATAAATCATTAATAAATAAATTATAAAAACTATAAAAAGAAGATATCAAAAAATGTATTTTTATAATTAAAATTTCATAACATGGAAAAGATACCATGTTAAATGATATACGTATACAGTATTTTAATAAATTTAATAAATAAAAAATTTAATCTGGAGAATAATATGGAAAAACTTTATATCCCTGAAGGTTATAAAAGCCCACAAAATATGAGAGAAACACAAACTGCTATAAAAGACTTAAAAGATTATTTTGAAAGAGCCCTTTCTGATACACTTAACTTAACACGTGTTTCAGCACCTATTTTCGTTACATCCGAAAGTGGTATTAATGATAATTTAAATGGTTTTGAAAAACCTGTGAAATTCTTTATCCCGAATCAAAATAAACAAGTAGAAGTAGTTCATTCTTTAGCCAAATGGAAAAGATTAGCATTATATAGATATGGATTTGAAAAAGGTGAAGGATTATATGCTAATATGACTGCAATTAGAAGGGATGAAGAAGTAGATAATATTCATTCAGTTTATGTAGACCAATGGGACTGGGAGAAAATTATAGATAAGTCTGAAAGAAACATTGACACTCTAAAAAAATATGTGTTTAGAATTTATATGGCTCTTAAGCAGACTGAATATTATATCTGCGGTAAATATCATTTCATAGAACCAATTCTACCAAATGAAATTTATTATGTAACTACACAAGAATTAGAAGACCGTTGGCCAAATAAAACATCAAAAGAAAGAGAATATCTAATTACTAAAGAAAAAAAAGCTGTTTTTTTAATGCAAATTGGAGGTGCATTAAATAGTGGAAAACCTCATGATGACCGTGCACCTGATTACGATGATTGGGAATTGAATGGAGACATACTATTATATTATCCATTATTAGATATTTCATTAGAGATTTCTTCCATGGGAATTCGTGTAGACAATAATTCACTTCTTAATCAGCTTGAAATAGCAGGTTGTGAAGAAAGAGTAAATTTACCTTACCACCAAGCTATTACAGACCAAATATTACCTCATACAATAGGAGGTGGAATTGGTCAGTCAAGACTTTATATGTTTTTCTTAAGAAGAGCTCATATAGGCGAAGTTCAATCTTCTGTATGGCCATTAGAAGTTTATAAGAATTTAAATAACCATAATATTAATATAATTTAGATATTAATCTTAAATAGATTATTAATCTTATAATTAATACAATTTAGATTATTAATCTTGATTTTAAAAATTAAGGAATTAAATAAAAAATATAAAAGTAATAAATAAAATAAATAGATTAATAATAAAAAATAATAAGTTAACATTTAAAAAAAAAAAAAGAATTAAAATGTATTAAAGACATCATCATCTGCTTTATCTAACCAACTGTTTACTATTTTAATAGCACAGTAGTCTCCACACATAGTACATGCGTCATCATCAGATGGAGGTCTGTTTGCTCTTTTTGCTTGAGCTACATCAGGAGCAATAGCTACATCATATTGAGCTTGCCAATCTAATGCTTTACGAGCTTTAGCCATAGCTAAATCTTTCTCACCATTATGGATTCCTTTAGCCATATCTCCTGCATATGCACCGATTCTAGTAGATATTACTCCTTCTTTTACATCTTCAGGAGAAGGAAGTGC
This sequence comes from uncultured Methanobrevibacter sp., assembly GCA_900314605.1. Classification (GTDB taxonomy): domain Archaea; phylum Methanobacteriota; class Methanobacteria; order Methanobacteriales; family Methanobacteriaceae; genus Methanarmilla. The sequence goes on from OMVX01000016.1 coordinate 11,098, forward strand.
TAAATGTTCTGCCGGAGTTACATAACATATAAAGTCTGCTCCTGCTTTAGCAGATTCTGCTGCACCAATAGCTGATACAATATGATCATAACCTGGAGCAATATCACATACTAAAGGTCCTAACATATAAAATGGTACATTTCTACATAATTTTTTCTGAATAGTAACATTTGCTGGAATTTCATTAATAGGAATATGACCTGGTCCTTCAATCATAGTCTGTACATCTGCTGCTCTTGCACGATCAACAAGTTCACCAAGGACAATAAGTTCTTGAACTTGAGCCCTATCAGTTGAATCTGCAATTGCACCTGCTCTCATAGCATTTGCAAGTGATAAAACTACATCATATTCTTTTGCAATATCTAAAATATAATCAAAGTTTTTGTATAATGGATTTTCTAATTTATTTTCAACCATCCATGATGAAATAAATGATCCACCACGAGAAACTAAACCACATTCACGACCTTGGGTTTTAAGTCTTTTTAAAGTTTCAACATTTACACTACAGTGGATTGCCATAAAGTCTATTCCATCTTTAGCTTGTTTTTCAATAGTTTTAAACATGTCATCTTCTTCCAGGTATATAACAGAACCATTTTTTCTAATAGATTCTATTGCTGCTTGATATATTGGAACACTTCCAACTGGAAGTGGAGACATTGCTAAAACCCTTCTTCTTATATCATCTAAATCTCCACCAATACTTAACTCCATTAAACAATCTGCACCAGCATCAACAGCTACTTGTGCTTTTAAAACTTCTTCATCAAAATCAACAATATCAGTAGAAGTACCTACAGTTGCATTAACTTTGGTTTTAAGACCTTTACCAATACCTGTAGCTTTAATATCATGATTTACATTTTTAGGAATTACAATAGTACCATCTATAATAGAGTTTAAAATAAATTCCTCACTAACATTCTCCCTATTAGCTACAGTTTTCATTTCTTCTGTAATATTACCTTTTCTTGCCTCTTCAAGTTGTGTCATTAGATCACCTAAATTTAAAAAAAATTAATGATATTTTAAATTGAATATTGAAAAAATCCAAATAAAAAATTTATCAAATACAATTAAATAAAATCAACTTTAATTAAATTAAAGTTGAATTACTATTATAATTCATAATAGAACTTCCTTATATATAAATTAATCTTTTTAATTTGAATATAATTAAAATAAACTTGATATAAGTCAAAGAAAATTTAAAATATAAAAAAATGAAAAAATAAAAAAAAGATATATAAAAATAAGATATGGAAAAAATCTCTAAAATAAAAATTAGATTATAATAAAAAAAAGAAAAATATAATTAAAATTATATTGGAAAATTTAAAATGACCTAATCATCAATATTGAAAAAATCATTCATTCTAGAGGTAGCTTCCTCTAATGTAGGAATATTAGTTTGAGTTCCACGTTTTTCAACAATAAAAGATGAAACAGAAGAAGCTAATTTAAGAGCCTCTTTTAAATCATAACCATTTAAATAATAATATAAAAATGATGCTCGGTAAGAATCTCCAGCACCTGTTGGATCTACAGCAGGTTTATAAATTGCATCAACAGAATCTTCACCTTCTAAGGTATAAATAAAACTACCATGTTCTCTACAAGTTTTAATAATAATTTCTGGACCAATTGATAATAAACCGTCTATATCAAGATTTAATTTTTCTAAAATTATGTCAATTTCATAATTATTTCCAAATAATATTTTAGAATTTGTAATAATTTGTTTTAATCTATCCTTAGAATAGGTGTTTAAATCTTGACCTGGATCGAAAGATACAGGTATACCTAGTTCTTTAGCTTTACAAGAGACTTTCCAATTATAATCTGGGTCTCCTGTTGCAAGATGAACCAAATCCACTTGAGAAAGAGCCTCAACCGGTACCTCATGATATTTTAAATATTTTGATGCGCCTTCATAGAAAAATGTTAATTGATCTGAATTATTATCATTTACCATAATTGCTGTAGCATCAGATTCACCATCAACATAAATCATATAATCAAGATTAATATTAGAATCATTAAGAGCAGCATAATAATCTGAATTTTTAAAATTTTCGCCAACTGCTGAAATTAATGTGGAATTTAATCCTAATTTTGAAGCTACCATTGCTACATTAGCTCCAGCGCCACCATATAAATGTAACATAGAATCCATATGAATGGAAGTGTTTGGTTTTGGGAAATCTTCAACATCAATAATTAAATCTAAAGCAGTAATACCAACAACTAATAATTTAGGTCCATCTGTCAATTTATCACCGTAAAATAATCTAATTAATAGATTAAGTAAAAAATTAAATTAAAAATTAATTTAGTTTAAACTGTAATAATTTTAAAATATAATCTCTAAATTATTTAAAATAAGTACTTAAAACTTAAAATCTAAACTAAATAAAAAATTTAAAAATACATATTCATAGTAACTAATTTTATTTTAATTATATAATAAATTTATTGTAGATTTTAAAAATTAATAGAAAATAAAAATTTTATCTAAAAATAATTTTAAAAAAAATGTTAAAAAGTATATATAAAAAACTATTAAAGGATAAATTAAAATTACAAAAGGGATAATAGATAGTTTAATGAAAAAATTAGTATAATTAATAAAAATATCAAAATACAATAATAAAAAATGTTAAAAACCTATAGGAGTGAAACCTTCTAATTTTATAATATCTGAACAGTTATTTAATATATAATCTATAAGATTATCAACTTTTCTATTATATCCTGGTCTATGTACAAAACCTAGAGAATGTTTAGTTTGGATTTTCAAAACATCTGACCCTTTAAAATAACTGGCATTTAAAAAAGTATATAAATTATCAGAATTTTGAACTAATTTAAATGCATCAAATTGTGATGATACTTCTTTTTTAATATTAAATGAAACTCCATGATTTTTTAAAGTTTTCCATACTAATCTTTGAGCTGTTCCTTTAACAGCTACAAAATCCAAAGATTCTAAATCTTCAATATTTTCTATTTGTCTATCATTATTAAAATTAATATAATTATAGTTCTCATTTAAATGAATACTTAATGAAGGATTTAAATTATCATTATCTACAATATTAAATGGATTTGTAGAATATTCATTTTTGAAATTAATAGTGTTTTTAATGGAAGAGACTAAAACCATATAATCAAATGCAATAGGTGTAAAATTTAAATTTTGTGAAAAAGCAAGTAAAGGATCATCTAAAGCAAGTAAATCAATTAAATCATCTTTTGCAAGGTTAAATGCACTGTCATTATCAGTACTATATACTTCGATATTAAATGGAAGGTTTAATGATTCTAACAAACCTGTAATAATATGTCCCCCTGCAATACGAATATTATCATTAAGTGTTAAACGATTATTATATGTATGATAAATATCTAAAAGTTCTAAACCTTTTTTGGTAATTTCACTACCAGAACCTACTTTTTTAACTAATTTATAACCTAATTCTTTTTCAGCTTTAAGTATTCTTCTATTAAATACAGAATGAGAAATACCTAATTGTTTAGCTGCTTTTCTTTGAGAATAAGTTTTTGTAAGAAGATCTAATGATTCAAATAATTTATAATTATAAATTTTACCATCTACTTCAATACCTATTACTGGTTTAATATTAGAAGACATAAAACTCACTGAAAATAATTAAAAGAATATATATTAATATAAAAAATCCAAATATAAAAGTTTTCAATAGTATTATGTCTAATATAAAATTTAAACCTTCTTATTAGATTTTAGAGTTTTCTAAATTATAAGAATTAAGGATAAAAAAACCTATTACTTGTCCAACAATAAATATTACTTTATTTAACCTTAAAAAAAAGGTAAAAAATAATTTAAACCCGTTATAAACTTATATAAAAGCAAATGGAATTTTAAAAAGAATTTAGTTAAAATTAAAGTTTTATGATAAGGAAAATACTATTTTAAAAATAAGTTAAGTTTATGAAAGTAGCAATTTTAATAGATATAATTATATTTAAATAAATTCATATAAATTGTATATAATATTAATAAGATATTATGCTTAGTAAAAGAGGAAAAAGATAATATGGATTTAATGAAATCATCTATTAGTGCTATAATAAAGAATATTGAAACAGCAGAAACATATCTTGATGAAAAGTCTATTGAAAACTTTATGAATATTATAAACGAATCTGATAATGTTTTTGTAATAGGAGCAGGTAGATCTGGACTTGTTGGAAAAGCATTTGCAATGAGATTAATGCATTTAGGTATAAGTACATATGTAGTAGGAGAAACAATATCTCCTGCAATAAATGAGGGAGACTGTATTATTGCAATATCTGGTTCTGGAGAGACAAACACAATAGTTTCTTCAGCAAAAATTTCTAAAGAAAGAGGAGCCAAAATTTTAGCTTTAACATCATACACCGAATCTACACTTGGAAAATTAGCTGATGCAACCATATATATTCAAGGAAGGACAAAAATCGAGGCATATGATAAAAACTACTTAAAACGTCAAATAGATGGTAATTACACATCACTTACCCCACTTGGTACTGCATTTGAATTAACATCCTTAGTATTTTTAGATGGTTTAATATGTGCATTAATGAATAAAATGGGTAAAACTGAAGATGACCTTAAAAAAAGACATACAGTACTTGAATAAATAATTTAATTAATTTAATTAAAATAAAAAAATGTTATAGGTGATAATATGGATTTAAAAACTTATGATGAACAGCTTGAAAAGGTAAAAGAATTCCATGGAGAAATTTGTGGTGGAACTGCAATCGGTACAAAACTTGCAATGTATGGTATGGAACTTATGGGCATGGAACTTAATACAAGACATAAAAATTTAATGGTTTTTATTGAACTTGATAGATGTATGTCTGATGCAATCCAAGTAGTTACAAAATGTAACATGGGAAAAAGGGCATTAAAACAAATGTATTATGGTAGATTTGCAGTAACATTCTATAATATGGATACTGAAGAAGCAATCAGAATATCAGATGCTGATGCAAATAAACAAACATGTCAAAAAGAAACAAAAGAAGAATTAGTTAAAAGGTTTAGGGAAACTCCTGCTGAAGAATTATTTAATGTTCAAAAGGTTAAAATTGTAGGAATTCCTGAATCACAAAAACCAGGACCACTACACAAATCAACATTCTGTTCAGTATGTGGTGAAAAGGTAGCAGATGACCAACACCTTGTTATCGGCGGTAAACCAGTTTGTAAAGGATGTGCTTTAGGTACATACTATGAAATAATTGAATAAAATTATTCCAAAGAATACTATTAAATTTAAGACCGATAATTGGTCTTTTTACTTTTTTTATTTTTATCTTGTATAAAATCTATAATATTAAAAAATTCAAACTATTTATTAACACTGATAAATGATTCAATCAATCAAAAATTAAAAATAGAACATTAAAGTCTTTAGAAAATAGATGATACTAATTCATAATCTGCGAAGATATAATGGTAGAATTAAATTATAAGTATAAAATAGATTTTTTTAAAATTCATAAACAAATAGACTGAAATATTAAAAGGAGTTAAAGGAGAATGGTTGATATAAAATTTGTTCCAACAATATGTCCCTATTGTGGAACTGGTTGTGGACTTAACCTTGTTGTAAAAGATGGGAAAGTCTGTGGTGTAGAGCCATGGAAAAGAAATCCTGTTAATTCTGGTAAATTATGTCCAAAAGGAAATTTTTCATGGGAATTTATTAACAGAAAAGATAGATTAACAAAACCATTAATTAGAGAAAATGGTGAATTAAGAGAATCTAGCTGGGATGAAGCTTTAGATAAGGTTGCAAAAAAATTAAATGAATTTAAATCTGAAGATCCTAAAAAGATTGGTTTTTATGCATGTGCTCGCTCTCCAAATGAAAACATATTTATTACACAAAAATTTGCAAGAGTAGCATGTAATACACACAATGTTGATCACTGTGCACGTATTTGTCATGGCCCTACTGTAACAGGTCTTGCAACTTGCTTTGGTTCTGGTGCAATGACGAATGGGTTTGACAGTATAGAAGAATCTGATTATATAATTGTCATTGGTGCAAATAGTATGGAAGCACATCCCTTATTTGCTCGTAAACTTATGAGGGCTAAAGAAAATAATGATGCAAAAATTATTGTTATTGATCCTCGTTTTACACCAACAGCAAGAATTGGAGATAAATATCTTGAAATTAAAACCGGTACTGATGTAGCCCTATTAAATGGTATGATGAAAATTATTCTAGATGAAGGTCTAGAAGATAAAGAGTTCATTAAAAATAGAACAAAAAACTTTGAAGAGTTTAAAAAAGTTGTGGACAAATATGATTTAGATACTGTAAGTGAAATTACAGAAGCTGATAAAGATTTAATAAAAGAAATTGCAATCGAATATGCTAAAGCAGATAAAGGAGCTATAGTTTATTCTCTAGGTATTACAGAACATTCACATGGTGCAGATAACGTTATGTCAACTGCAAATATGGCAATGCTAACAGGTAACCTAGGAAGGGAAGGTACTGGCGTAAATCCACTAAGAGGACAAAATAATGTACAAGGGGCATGTGATATGGGTGCATTACCTACTGATTATCCAGGATATCGTAAAGTAAATGATGCTGAAACTACTAAGTGGATGAATGAATACTGGAACGTGGAAATGGATTGTGAACCTGGTTTAACTTTAATTGAAATGATGAATGCTGCTCATGATGGAGATTTAAAAGTACTATACATACATGGTGAAGACCCTGTATTATCAGATGCAGATATTACCCATACTAAAGAAGCAATTAATAATTTAGAAATGTTAGTGGTTCAAGATATATTTTTAACTGATACTGCACAATTAGCTGATGTTGTACTTCCTGCAGCTGGTTGGGGTGAACAGGAGGGTACTTTCACCAATGGAGAAAGACGTGTACAGAGAGTACGTAAAGCACAGAACCCTCCTGGAGATGCAAAATTAGATTGGAAGATTATGGAAGAAATTGCAATAAGAATGGGTCCAGATGCACATCCCGAACAGTTCCATTACCAAACAGCACAGGATATATGGGAAGAGTTAAGAGAAATAGCTCCATCAATGTCAGGAATCACATCAGAGAAGTTAGATAGACCTGAAGGTTGCCACTGGCCATGTTATAGTGAAAAAGATGAATGTGGCCCTTTAATGTATAAGAAAAAATTCGCACATCCTGACGGATTAGCTATATTCCAGCCAATAGAACATTTAGGCCCTGTTGAAGTTCCTGATGAGGAGTATCCATTCCTTTTAACTACAACACGTATTTTATTCCATTATCATGCTGCAACAACACGTAGATGTAAAACACTAGATAGAGAAGTAAAAACCGGATATATAGAAATAAGTAAAGTTGATGCTGAAAACTTAAATATCCTAGATAAAGAAATTGTAAGGGCAAGTTCCAGAAGAGGAACAATTGATATTGCTGCAAGAGTAACAAAGGATATTAAACCAGGTATTGTTAATATTCCTATGCATTTTAGTGAATGTGCTGCTAATATGTTAACAAATGCTGAATCTTTTGATCCTAAATCTAAAATGGTAGAACTTAAAGCTTGTGCAATAAAAGTAGAGAAAATTAGGAGAGATTAGATGAGTTTTAAGGTAAATGATATGGCTTATGCATATTCTGCTAATGATACTATTAAAGACAAAGGAGAATATGGTGGAGTTGTAACTAGCATAATGAAATATTTACTGGAAGAGAATATTGTAGATGGAATACTTGCAGTTGAAAAAGGCTGGGATTTATATGATGCTGTACCTACCCTTATTACAGACCCTGAAGAATTAATTAAATCTGCAGGTTCACTTCACTGTGGTACATTAAACTTAGCTAAAATCTTAACAAAATATTTAGATGGAGCAAGAGATATGAAACTTGCTATTACATGTAAACCATGTGATGCAATGACCATTAGAGAGTTAATAAGAAAAGGAAAGATAATTGAGGATAATGTTATTTTGATTGGAGTAAACTGTGGAGGTACAATGGCCCCTGTAGACACTATAAAAATGATAAAAAAAGTTTATAACATGGATCCAAGTGAAATAATAAAAGAAGAAATTGTTAAAGGTCAGCTTGTAATGACTTCTACAGATGGTAGTGAAAAAAGAATTAAAATAGATTATCTTGAAGAAAAAGGTCTTGGAGGTAGACGTGAAAATTGCCGAAGATGTAGTTTAAAAATACCTACCAATGCTGATTTAGCTTTAGGTAACTGGGGAGTTACAGGTGATTTAAAAGGTAAGGCAACCTTTGTCGATGTATGTTCTAAAAAAGGCGCAGAGATTTTTAATAAAGTCGTTGATGATGGGCTTGTAAAAACTGTAGAAGCTAAATCTCAAGGTATAGAAATTCGTCAAAATATTGTAAATACAATGCTGAATCAATCTAAAAAACAAAAAGAAAAAGATTTTGAAAAAACAACTGGCGATATTATTGATGTTTTAAAAATATATAAAGATGAATTATCTAAATGCATTAAATGTTATGGTTGTAGAGAAGCATGTCCATTATGTTACTGTGAAGATTGTTGTCTTGAAAGTGAAGGTCCAGAATGGATACCTGGAGGATATACACCTGCTGCACCATTTTTCCATTTAACTCGTATGGTTCATATGGCTGATACATGTACTAATTGTGGGCAATGTAGTGAAGTATGTCCAAGTGAAATACCTGTAAGTAAAATCTGGGCTACAGTAAATGAAAAAATTAAAGAAACCTTCAACTATTATAGTGGTAGGGATAATAAAGGTGTACCTTTACCATTTAGTGAGTATGAAAACACTACTACAAGAAGAGCTAAATAAAAAAAATGGAAAAAAATTGATTAAATATTTTTCCTAATTATTTTAAAACTTTTAATTTGCCGTTTTTAGTGCTTTGTTTATAAGTTTCAGTTGTTTTATAAGTTACTGTAAACTTATAGTTACCTTTTTTATTAATATTACATGCCTTAATATCAGCTTTATTAAGGGTTAGTTTAGCTATACCCTTAGAATTGGTTTTTACTTTATATATTTTCTTATTATTAACTTTAAAGTAAACTAATTGGTTTTTTATAGCTTTATTTTTACTGTCTTTTAATGTAGAGGTTAATTGCATGTTTTTTGAAGTGCTTTTATAGGTTTTCTTAACTGATTTAACATTAGATAATTTAGTAAGTTCTTTGTTTAGTGATAGTTTTGTTGTTGCATTATTATAATAATATTATACTTTTAATTCTTTAAGCACTTAACAAAATTATAAAATTAATTTTGAATTTTATAAGAAAATTAGAAAATAAAATATTTTTTTGCAAAAGAAAATCATTGGGAAATTAAAATCAAAATCATTATAATTCAATGAAAAACAAAAGTTAAGGTGAATTGGCTTATTTTATAGAAAATTACATAAAAATTAATTTTTTTTATAAAAATTTTTATAGTATTTCTACAAAGTTTAATATAAATTAAAAATAATAAATGAAAAAAAATATTTTTTTAAAATACTATTATAATGTGATGTGTAATTATGGCAAATAATACAGGACTTGTACCAAAAAACGGTCATAGAATACATGGAAGAAGTAGTGAATCATTTTTAGATGCTAAAGAAATTATTAACTCTCTAGATTTAAAAGGAGATGAAGTATTTATGGATGCAGGATGTGGAGATGGACATGCTGCTATTGAAGCACTAAGTATATTAAATGATGATAGTATTGTTTATGGTGTAGATATATATGAAGAGTCTATTGAAGATTTAGAAAAATATAAAACCGAAAACAATATTGAAAATCTTATTCCTCTTGTTGGTGATTTAACCAAGAATGTTGATGTAGAAGATGACACTATAGATGTAATTTTAATGATCAATGTATTCCACGGATTTAAGGCAGCAGAAAAATTAGATGAAGCTGTAGAAGAGTTAAAAAGAATGATTAAACCTGGTGGAAAAATAGCAATTATGGATTATAAAAAACAGGAAACTAAATATGGTCCCCCAATAACAGTTAGAAGTAGTCCAGAAGAAATAGAGCAACTTTTCAATAAACAGGGGCTTAAATTATTATCTTTAGATAATGAGACTGGAGAAGATATTGAAGAAGGAAAATCTCATTATTTAATAATTTTTACAAAATAAGAAATTTAAAAAAATAGTTATCTGGTTTGAGGCTTATGAATATTGATAAATTAATTGGTAATACACCAATGATAAAGATTAATTATGAATATGAAGGTAAAATAGATTGTATATACACTAAACTTGAATATTATAATTATTCTGGTAGTATTAAAGATAGAATTGCATATTATATTATTAAAGAAGAAAGGGCAAATGGTAGACTTAAAGACAAACAAGCAATTGTAGAGGTTACAAGTGGTAATACTGGTATTGCTTTTAGTGCAATTGGAGCTTTACTTGGCCATGAAGTTCATATTTATATGCCTGATTGGACATCTATTGAAAGAAGAAAACTAATTGAAATGTATGGTGCACATGTTCACCTAGTATCAAAAGAAGAGGGAGGATTTAAAAAAGCCCTTGAACTTGCAGAAGAATATTCAAAAGAACATGATTGCTTTAGGCCTTTACAATTTGATAATCCATTAAATGTTGAAGGACAATATAAAACCACTGGTAAAGAAATAATTGACAGTCTTCCAGATGTAAATGGTTTTGTATCTGGTATAGGAACCGGTGGAACATTAATGGGTGTAGGTAAAAGATTAAAAGAACATAACCCTGGAACAAAAATAATCGCATTAGAACCATCTACATTATCTATTCTTAAAATGGGAATGGAAGAAGGTAGTCATATGATTGAAGGAATTGGAGATGACTTTATTCCAGGAATCGTTCAGAAAGATTTAATTGATGATATTGTTTTAATAGATGATTGTGATGCAATAAACATGTCTAAAAGAATTGCTCGTGAATTTGGTTTGGGAGTAGGAATATCAAGTGGAGCAAATTTCTTAGCTAGTGTTCTAGTAAACAATGAAAATTTAAAAATTGCTACTGTTTTTCCAGATGATAATAAAAAATATATAACTACAAAATTATCAGAAAAAATCGATGAAAATCCTAAATTAATTTCAAATAAAATTAAACTGATTGATTTTGAAATAGTAGAATAGCTAAATATTTAAAACAAAGAAAAAATAAAATCTATAATTAATAATAGTAGCCCAAATACCATTAATTAATAATAAAAATAGAATAATTTTACATAAAAAAATTTAATAAAAAGAAATTATTTAAATACTTGAAATAATAATTTAATATGAAAAAAAAATTTTAGTATTTAAAAATTTAAGAAGTGATTAATATGAAAAAATGGGGAAAAATTTTAATTGGACTTTTATTAATAGTTGCTCTTTTTTCTTTATTTACAAATGTATTATTCCTTGCTTTAGATACTAGTGAAAGTCAACAAGAGCCTGGTGCAGATATGGCTGCTCTATGGTCAATTCAAGGAGGCTTTAGATGGATTTATCCAGGTAGTACAACTGATTCATCTGGAAATACCTTACATAATATTTATTTGTTTGAAGACCATAACCCAATGGCCCATGCAAAGGAAATGGTAGAACATACCTACAATATACGTCCAACTCTCTGTGTAACTATAAACAATGAAGCCTCCAGTAGAATATTTGGAGATAATATGATTAACAATATTCGTGAAGAAAATTGGGGAGCAGGTAATGATAGAGGAGATGCAGTAAGTTCATCTCTTAGTACATCTTTTCCAAACCCTATTGGTATAATTATAAGCTTATTTACCGGAGATTTAAGAATATTTCCAATATAATAATAATTTAAAAATATGATAGATTAATTAAATTGAATAAAAATTAATTAATCTATTATAATTCCTTTTTAATTAAACCAAAGTTATAAAAAACTATTTTTCCTTATTATATGGTTCTCGCTTGCTGATACCATCTAAAAATATTGCTTTTAATTCTTCATCACTTGCACCATTTCTAAGAGGACCAATTATATCTATTAAATTATCATTTCTAAGTAAACATGGTTTGATTTGACCTCTTGGTGTAAGTCTTAGTCTTGTACAATTTGAACAGAAGTTTGTATTATCTAAGGGTTTTACTATTTCTATCTCACCTTTACCAATATAATATTTACGACGATTCTGCATATCTTTTCTAACCTTTACATCATCTGCTATTTTTTCTATTTCCTCTTCTATCGGACTAATATTTAAATGATAATCCTGTGAGAAAATATTATCCTCACAATTTTCACTTTCCATAAGTTCTATTAATTGTAAAATAAGTCCATTATCCCGAGAGAATCTAAACATATCCCAGACTTCATCTTCATTTATACCCTTCATCATAACCATATTAATTTTTACAGGACTTAATCCTACTTCAACAGCTTTAAGAATTCCATCTTTAACTGAATCTAGATAATCTTTTTTGGTTAAAAATTTATATCTGTCTTTATTTAGAGTATCTAGAGAAACATTTACCCTATCTAAACCTGCGTCTTTTAAATCTTTTGAATACTTTGATAAATAAGTACCATTTGTTGTAATTGAAATGTCTTTAAATCCTATTTGGCTGATTTTATCTACAATATCCACTATATCTTTTCTAATTAATGGTTCTCCACCTGATAATCTAACCCTTCTAACACCTAAATCTTTTGCAATTTTAGTAATTTTTTCTATCTCTAAGGGAGTCATTTCATCTTTAGAAGGAAGCATTCCATCATGATGGCAATACAAACAATTAAGATTACATCTGTTTGTTATTGACATTCGAAAAGAAAGAATAGGTCTATTGTACTGATCTTTAACTGACATTAAACTTATTTCTCCTTTTTATTAATTGATATTTGAATATTGTTAAAATCTGAAGGGCCATACTCTTCAATTTTTATAGATTTTAACATTCCCATAATAGTATTTGTTAAAAAATCTTCTACAAATCCATTTATGCCAATTACAGATCCATCTACAGATAATGTTAATTCACTTTGATTATTATCATCATAATCTAATTCATCATTAATAATAGCCTTAGCAATAGAATGAGAATCATGATAACCACATTCTTTTGTATGTAATGTTGGTAGAATATCATATCCATATTTTTCTACTTTATCAACTAATGTTTGAACATCATCATCACTTAAATTTTTAGCATCTACCACTTCAATAGTGTATTCATCATCTAAATCTGGAGATGTTGAAATTTTTGGATAATTATAATTTTTAAATCCTTCAATTAATACAAAATCTGGCTCATCTATAATTTTAATTAAAAAAAGTAACCTTTCTAAAGATATGGTTTGATTAATATTAAAATAAGTTCGTTTTCCAATACCTACTGTAAATTGTGAACCTGCCATAGTATGTTTATAAGTATCTGTTCCTTTATGGTCCATTTCCATTTGATGATGAGAATGTTTTATACTTGCAACCTTATAATTTCTTTTTGTAAGTTCTTCAATAATTCGAGCAGTAAGTGAAGTTTTACCAGTGTCTTTTTGACCTGCAACAGATATTATCCTCATATAATCACCATAAATAAAACTAATTTTAATATTTTAAATTTAATTTTTTATATATTTTTATTACCTTTTATAATGATTTATTAATTTTATAATTAAAATTAATATTTTTTATAATTAAATAGAGATAAAAAGCATACTTTTGAAAATTTAGGGATAATTTTAGTAGATATAAAATTTTAATAATTTAATGAACTTAATATAGATAAAATATTTTAATAAATTAATTTTAAAGATTTTAATAGATTTAAAACAAAGATAATCCCTTTAAAAAATGATTCAAAAATCTAATAGAAAAATCTTAAAAAAAAATAATAGATTTAATATAAAAAAATAGGACCATTTCAAGTGTAAAGTCTAAAAATTTGAAAATTAAAAAAAATTGTAAAAAATATGTGTAGTAAGAACACATTACATATTTAGTAATACTTTGAGTATAGAAAAATAGTAGAAAAAATAGACATTTTTAGGTAAAACTAAAAAAAAATTTACCTATATTGAAAAAATATGAAATGCTTAAAAAATACTATACTAATATAATAATAATTATAAATAAAAAATAAAGATTTTAAAATAAATTAATTATAAATAGAAAATATAAAACTGAATTTAAAAAAAATAAAAGGATATTAAAAATAATAAAAAAATCAAAATGTGTAGTAAGTACACATAATATATAAAGGTTTTTAAAAGATTTTATTGAGCATCTTTATATATATACAAAAAGAGATGATTAACCAATACACATGGTGAATAATATGCCGAAACATATTTCATCTGGTCTTAAATATATTGCTGCAGTTGAGTTAAAAAGTAAAGGTTTATCTCATAAAGAAATTGCAGATGAATTGGACTTGGATCGTTCAACTGTATCTCATTATCTAAATGGGCGAAATCTTACTTGGGACTCAATTGATGTTGCAAATACAATTGTAAACATGTGTCCTAAAGATTTTTTATCTATGATGCAAGTATTATTTAAGGATATAGACAAAATACGAACAATGACTCTTATATTAAAATCAGAGGAATATAAGACAATTGTTAGTAAATCATGTATCGGTTGTGGATTGTGTGTAGATTTATGTGTAATGAAAGCTATTAAATTAGATTCATTAAAAGCCAAAATAGAAGCTGATTTATGTTGTGGATGTCTAATCTGCGAAGAGGAATGTCCAACAAGATCAATCAGAATTTTGGAGGTTAACAAATGATCAAAAATGAGAAAGAAATTAAAGGTAATGACTTTAATATAACAAGATCAGCAGAAGAATTACGTAAACTTTCTTTCAACGATCATGTTTGTATTGGTTGTGGAATTTGTGAATCCACTTGTCCTGTTGAAGCTATCAGTTTAGATGCTATAGCTAACATCGAACGTAATTATACAGGAACTTACTTCAGTGGACATGAAAAAATTACACAAAACAATGTTTTGGAAACTAATAAAGCAGGTAATAAGACTAAACTCACAATTAATGAAGATAAATGTGTTCTTTGTGGAATGTGTAGTGGATTATGCCCTGCTAGTGCATTAACCTTAACCATTGATAATGAACCAATTAAAAACATTGATGCGTACCCAAGTTACATTGCTTATGCTGAGTGTAATGACGACGAATGTATATACTGTGGTAAATGTGAAATCGCATGTCCTAGAGATGCTATTACAGTAAAAAGAAATTTACCAGAAAGAGCAAAATTAGTTACTGGTGAAATAACCCCAGATAAAGATACTTGTATCTATTGTGGTGTTTGTGAAGAAATGTGTCCGGCAGATGCAATCGATGTAACTAAAGCAATTGGTGAAGAAGACATAGTTATTGATACAGATAAATGTGTTTACTGTTTAGTATGTAAAAAAGCATGTCCTGTTGAAGCAATCACAGCAGTATGTAGATTATGTCCATATGGTGAATACGATTTAGATGAAGCAGATGCAGAAATAACTGGAACCACAATTATAAGTGAAGATGATTGTATTAGCTGTGGTTGGTGTGAAGGTGTTTGTCCTACAGATGCAATGACAGTTAAAAAACCATTTGAAGGAACACTTGTAACTGATCCAGAAAAATGTGGAACCTGTGGAGCATGTGTAGACTTATGTCCATGTAATGCTTTATCATTCCCTAAAACTAAAGGACCAGGTGAAAGATCTGTCCAAATCGTATCAAACGATGATTATTGTATAAAATGTGGAGCATGTGCAAGAATCTGTCCTAATGACGCTATTGAAGTAAGTAGAACTGGTGTAAACCACACCCCTACAAATTCTGAATCTTGGACAGATGCATTAGAAGCTTTAAAAAATTAGGTGATATATATGGAACTTAAAGTAAATCAAGATAATTGTTTAGGATGTGGTGTCTGTGTAGTAGCATGTCCTATTAATGCTTCTATTAGTCCAGAAGTTGCTGGAGGACATGGTTCAAAAACAGAAGAAACTATTATGATGGTAGAAAATGGATTTATTAAATTATTTTCACCTGAAAAATGTGATGAGTGCGGAACATGCCAAATGTTTTGTCCTGTAGACGCAATATGGTTAGAATAGGTGATAATTATGCATTATGCAAATACTTATTTAGACAAACCAGTAGTAGGAGATTTAGAAGAAGCTGCTACTGAAGGAACTGAAAAAGTACTCCATTGTATGTTAAACACAGGGTCTGATATTTATCAAGGTGCATGTAAGAAAAGAGGTTCAACCTTAAAAGAAGAATATAAAAATGCTTCTGGAACCTGTTACATGGATCCTAGAGATATGGCAGCATTAGGTGTTAAAAACTGGGATACTGTACTTGTAAAAACTGATTATGGTGAAGTTGTTGTAAATGCAGCAAAATCCAGAGATGCACCTCATAAAGGAACTGTCTTTATTTGTAAAGGACCATGGGCTAATACTGTAGTTAGTCATGAAACCTACTGTTGTTCAGATCCAACTTATAAAGGAGTTAAATGTACCGTTGAAAAAACTGACAGAAAAGTTTTATTAATGGCAGATTTAATGAGATGGGTTTACAAAAAATATGTTGATGAAACTGATGATGATGTTGTTGAAAACATGGAATCATTAGGAGAATTACCTGTTTATAAAGGACGTAAATGGGAGGATTTAAAATGAGTTACGAACCACCAATTACTGATTATGATGAAATTGTAGAAAATTGTACATGTGCATTTTGTGGATGTAACTGTGATGATTTAGACTACTTAGTTAAAGATGGTCATGTTGTAGCAGTAAGACATGCATGCAGATTAGGTGCAAGTAAAATTATGGAAGATATGGACCAAAGATTAATTGTACCTATGGTAAGAGGAGCAAATGGAGAACTTGAAGAAGTTGACTGGGATACTGCTCTTGATACTGCTGCAGAATATATTGCAAAATCTGTAAGACCTGTATTCTATGGTTGGTCTGAAACTTCAACCGAATGTATGAAAGAAGGTATAGAATTAGGTGAATATATTGGTGCTGTATTAGATAACCAAGCTACTATCTGTCACGGACCAAGTTTACAAGCTGTGCAAAATGCAGGATACCCTATTCAAACTTTAGGAGAAGTTAAAAACAGAGCAGATATGATTGTTTACTCTGGTAGTAATGCAATGAACTCTCACCCAAGACATATGGGAAGATACTCTGTATTCCCTCGTGGATACTTCAGACAAAGAGGAAGATTTGATAGAACTGTAGTTACAATGGATCCTAAATTTTCAGATACTGCAAAAATGTCTGATAAATGGATAGGATTCGAACAAAACGGTGATTACGGATTCTACAATGCTATTAGAGCTGTATTAAAAGGTAAAAAACTTACCCAAAATGTAGTTTCAGGAATTCCTGCTGAAGATATTTATGAATTAGTAGAAGAAATGAAAAATGCTGAATTCGGTGTTCTCTTCTTCGGTTTAGGTTTAACTCACACTTTATCCAAACAAAGAAACATTGATATTGCTATTAAAATGGTTATGGATTTAAACAGATTCAGTAAATGGGGACTTACCCCTATGAGAGGTCACTTTAACGTAAACGGTTTCAACATCTTTATGGCATATGAAACTGGATTTGCATTTGGTGTAGACTTCTCTAGAGGATATACCAGATATATGTTAGGTGAAACTAACACAATCGATTTACTTGTAAGAAAAGAACCTGATTGTTTCTTAGTAATCGCTGCAGATCCTGGTGCTCACTTCCCTAACGGAGCAAACCAACACTTAGCAGATATCCCTGTTATTCAAATTGATATTCACTGGGGACCATCTACTGAACTTGCTGATGTAGTATTACCAGGTTCCTTTATTGGAGTAGAATGTGCAGGTACCAGTTATCGTATGGATGGAGTACCTATCTACATGAAAAAAGCAATTGATAAACCTGAAACCTGTCGTGATGATGAATGGATTGTACGTGAACTTAAAGAAAGAGTTATGAAACTTAGAGAAGAACCTAACGTAGCTCCTAAATACGTACCTAACCCGGCAGCAGAATAAAAAAGGTGATTATATGGAATATATACTTAAAAATGGTATTGTTTATGATCCTGCTAATGAAATAAAAGGTGAAAAAAAGGACGTATGCTTCAAAGATGGTAAAATCGTTGAAGATGTTTCTGCTGCAGCAAAAGAAATAGACGTAACTGATAAAATAGTTATGCCAGCAGGTGTAGATACACATGCTCACGTTGCAGGACCAAAATTAGTTTTAGGAAGATTATACAGACCAGAAGATTCAAGAAGGGGAGTAACCCAAAAAACCAAAAATGAAAGAGGAGAATCTGGATTTTCTATTCCAAGTTGTCCTACAACTGGATACAGATACTCAAGAATGGGATACGGAACTGTTTGTGAAGCAGCTATGCCTCCTTTAGAAGCAAAACACACTCACGAAGAGATTTGTATTATACCAAACATTGATATAAACCCATTAACATTATTTGGTAACAACTGGTTCATTTTAGAAATGGCTAGAGAAAATAAAATTGATGAAATGGCAGCATTTATATCTGCATGGTTAAAAATTACCAAAGGATACGGTGTAAAAATTGTTAACCCTTGTGGTAGTGAAGCATGGGGATGGGGAATGAACGTACACGGTTACGATGATAAACCACCTTACTTTGACGTTACCTCCAGAGAAGTTGTAAGAGCTCTTGCAAAAGCAAATGAGAAATTAGGACTTCCACACTCTATACACATCCACCCTAATGATTTAGGTCACCCAGGAAACACTAATACTACAATTGAAACACTTGACTCCCTTAAAGATATTGTTAAAAGTAATAGTAAAGCAGCATCTGTAAGAGATCAAATTGTTCACTGTACCCACATGCAATTCCACTCCTACACTGGAACTAACTGGAGAGATGCAGGTTCTGGTGCAGAAGAAGTTGCTAAATTCTTAAACCACAACAAACATGTAACCGGAGATATTGGTCAAGTAACTTTAGATGAAACTACTACCATGACTGCAGATGCACCAATGGAATACGACTTATACCAATTATCTGGTTTAAAATGGGTTAATGCAGACATTGAATGTGAAACTGCTGCAGGTATTATACCTTGTATTTATTCACCAAAAACTCCTGTTAGTACATTACAATGGGCTATTGGTCTTGAATTATTCTTACTCACTAAAGACCCATGGCAAATTAACTTAACTACTGACCACCCTAATGCTGGACCATTCACTAGATACCCAAGAATTATCTCTTGGTTAATGAGTGCTCCAAAAAGGATTTCTATGATTGAAAATGGTGAAGTTCACAATTGGGCAGAAAAAAGAACTAGTCTTGCTACTCTCGACAGAGAATATGACTTCTACGATATCGCTACTATTACTAGAGCATCCAATGCTAGAGTACACGGATTTACAGATAGAGGTAACTTATCTGTTGGATCTAATGCAGATATTGCAGTATATGACTTAGAACCTAATAACTTCGACCCATCTAAAGACCCTGAAGCTGTTGAAAAAGCATTCAGCCGTGCTAAATACACAATCAAAGATGGTCAAATTATGGTTCAAGATGGTGAAATTGTTAGTACTAAACCTTCCCAAGTTCTTTGGACTAATGTTAAAGGTATTGAAGACCAAGAAAAAGCAGTACTTGACCAAGTTATGCCATTCTTTACTCAATACTACTCAGTCAAATGGGAAAACTACAAAGTACACGACCACTTCTTATCTAACCCAATTAGGGTTGACGTAGAAATGGAAGGTAAATAGGGTGATAGTATGAAAACAATAACTTTTGATGTTAAAAAAAGAAACCAAATCGCATTAGAAATGGATGAAGTTATTCCAGATAAAATTTACTCTTGGGAAGCTGAAGACTTTGATAAATATGCTGTTCCTGTTGGAAACTCAAGATTCCCAATTACAGATTTCTTTGACATAACAGTAGAAGGAACTGCTGACTCTCCTGCTGAAGTTAAAATGATCTTTAATGGGGACTGTGGAAGAGTAAAATATATTGGAAACAAAATGAGTGCTGGTGAAATCATCGTTAATGGTGATGCAGATTTACACGTTGGTGCTGAAATGTCTGGTGGAGCAATTACTGTACATGGTAACTGTGAAGCACATGCAGGACGTGAAATGACTGGAGGTACTCTTGAAATTTTCGGTAATACCAAAGAATTTACTGGTGCTTCTTACATCGGTGAATGGAGAGGTATGAGAGGTGGAAAAATTACCGTCCATGGAAACGCAGGAAAACAATGTGGTGAATGTTTAGTTGGTGGACATATCCACGTTAAAGGTGACTGTGATATTCTTGCAGGTATCCACATGAGAAAAGGTCTTATTGAAATTGATGGAAATGTTAACCGTTGGCCTGGTGGACAAATGAAAAACGGTAACATTATCATCCGTGGAAGACTCGGAAGATTACTTGAAGGTTTCGTAGAAGAAGAAATCGTTACTAACCCTGTTATAAATGGCATTGAATTTGATGGTACATTTATCAAATATAAAGGAGATATTGCACTTAAAGGTAAAGGTCATTTATACATCGATGCAGAGAAAAACAGAGATAAATTATCTGCATGGGAAGATGAAGATGATGAATACATCTCTCTCGGTGACAACAGATTAAGATAAGTAATCTAAAAAATTCGAAACACTCCAGGGAAATAGGTTTATGCCTATTTCCCTTTTTTTTATAAACTATTTCTTGAAAAATATTATTAGTATACTAAACTGCTTATTTTAAAAAAAAAAAATTATTTTAAAAAAAAACAGCATTAAAAGGCAAAAATTTATTTGAAACTATAAAAAACTTTTTTTTAAAAAAGAATGAAAGAAATTATTAAAAAAAAATAATTTTAGTCAAGACCTAAAATATTAAAAAATCTAATTTTTAGAAAGAATTTTAAAAAGATTAAAAAAGTAAGTTTTTTTAATTATGATAAAATAATAGTATAATAATTAGATAATATTTTTTTATTTGATTTGAGGTGAAATAATGGCTAAAGAAATAAAAATGGAACCTGAAGATGCAATTGACTATGTTCGTAAAAATGTCGAAGTTGGAGATATTTTAGAGATTTCTTATAATCGTATATACTCACCAGGAGAAGTACTTGGTATTACAGAAGAAGATCCTGAAACCGGAGAAGGATTAACTATTTCTCTACAATTAAATGGTGAAATGTTAACAGATGTTGTTGATATTGATCTAAAAAATATCGTCGATGAATTAATTGAGATGCGACATATACATGAAGATGAAGAAATTGTAATAGAGTTTTATTAAAATTCATATAATTACAATTATAATTAATTTTTTTATATTTATATAAGAAACTATCTTTTTAATCAGTCATATTTTTAATTAAATTGAAAGAAATTCTTGACCTTTTTTTACAAAATTTTTTCTAAACTTATAATCTAAAAAATAGTATTTGAAAAATAATACTAAGATAATTAAAAAAAATAAATTAAAAAATAATATTAAACTATATTTTATTTTTCTTTTTTTATAGGTGGAATATAAGACTTTAACATAAGTGAAAGTGTAATAACAGTTACAGAACTTAATGCCATAGCCAGTGCAGAAAATTCAGGTCTGAAAAGTATTCCAAATAAAGGATAATATGCACCTGCAGCAAGTGGTATTAAAATTATATTATATGCAAATGCCCAAAATATATTTTCCTTTATTCTAGTCATTACTTTCCTAGATATTTCTAGTGCTGCAACTACATTTTCTAGGTTTCCATCCATAAGAACAATATCTCCACTTTCAACAGAAATATCTGTACCATCTGCAAGAGCAATACCTATATCTGCACCTGTAATAGCTGGTGCATCATTAATACCATCACCTGTAAATAAAACCTTTCCATTATATTTTGTTTGAATTTCTTCAATTTTATCTAGTTTTTCATTAGGAAGAATATTACAGTATACATTATCTATTCCAACCTCATCTGCCACATTTTTTGCATTTGTAGAATTATCTCCTGTTAACATATAGCTTGTAATACCCATACTTTGAAGTTTAGAAATTGTGTTTTTAGAATTATCTTTAATTTTATCTGTTAAAGTTAAAATTCCGCAGAGATTATTACCAATAGCTAAAAATATTACTATTTTAGATTTGATAATATTTTCATATTTACTAATAAATCCTTTAGAAATTTCAATATTATTATCTTCAAGAAGAGTTTTATTACCTACTATTACCTCATGAGAGTTAATTATTCCTTTAAGACCTTTTCCAGTGAAATTTTGAAAATTATCAACATCAAGTATATTAATATTATTCTCATTACCATATTTTACAATGGCTTTTGCCAGTGGATGGTTAGAATTTATCTCCATACTTAGAATATAAGATAAAATCTCATCTGGGACCATACTATTTAATGGTATAATATCTGAAACTACAGGTTTACCTTGTGTAATTGTACCTGTTTTATCAAATGCTGCAAACTTAATTTTCTCAGCAGTTTCTAATGTTACACTATTTTTAATTAATATACCATATTCTGCCGCTCTACCAATACCAACAGTTACTGCAGTAGGTGTTGCAAGACCTAATGCACATGGACAAGCTACAACTAATACTGATATCATAGTAGTTAATGCAAATAGTAAGCTTGAAGAAAGTATAAAATACCATATTCCAAATACTAGAAGAGCTAATGTAATAATAATTGGAATAAATACACTGACAACTTTATCTGCAAAACTTTGAACTGGAGGTTTAGAGGACTGTGCTTTTTCAACCATCTGAATAATTTGTGAAAGGAGTGTTCCTTTTCCTATCTTTTGAGCTTTTATTTTTATTATACCTTCCTGATTAATAGTACCTGCATAAACTTTAGAGTCTTTGATTTTTAGTTTAGGTATTGGCTCTCCATTAATCATTGACTCATCTATATAAGATTTACCATCAAATACTAATCCATCAACTGGAACTTTATCTCCTTCTTTTACAATTAAAATATCCCCTATAGAAATATCTTCAATTAATATTTCTTTTTCAGAAATTATATTAGCTTCATCATCTAATTCTAATTTAATAGCTGTTTTAGGTTGTAGACCTATTAAAGATTTGATTGAAGATGAGGTTTGCTTTTTAGCTCTAGCTTCTAAGTATCGACCTATCATTAAAAATGAAGGTAACATTAGTGCAGTATCAAATAACATAAAACTTGAATCTAAAATAATATGGAATGTTCCAAGTATACTTGAAATATATGCAACAAGTATTCCCATAGTATACATTACATCCATATTAAGATTTTTATGAAAGAGTCCTGTTAGTCCTGCTTTAACAATAGGATAAGATACATAAATAAATGGACCTATGGATATTATTAATGATAATTGTCCTAAGCTTAAATAAGGAATGTGTATATGGTTAAACATTAAATACATTAGTAAAAAAGAAAATGACAAACCAACAATAATACGGTTTCTTTTTTCTTTTAAATCATTTTGATACAGTACTTCCATATCAGTTTCATTAAGTTCCCCATCTAAAGATAAATATTCAAATCCACATTCTTCAATTACCTTAACCATATCATCTATAGATATCTGATTATTATCATAAACAACAGTAACAATACCTGAAGATAAATCTGCATGAGCATTAAAAATACCATCTAAACGTTCAAGTGATTTTTCAACTAATATTACACATGATGCACAATGCATTCCTTGGGTTTTAAGTTTGACTTCATTTTTTAAAATATTAAATCCTAAACCGCTAACAGTTTTATCAATCTCATCTATTGTTATTTTACGAGGATTAATTACCATATGTGCTTTATTAGAGTTTAAATCTACATTTACTTCATTTACACCATCTAATCGATTAAGTGACTTATCAAGTGTTAATGCACATGAAGCACAATGCATACCATCTATTGATAGATCCATGGTTTTAGATTTTGCCATTATATCAACTCTAATATAATAATAGGGAATATAGTAATTTCAAAATAAAAATAAATAAATAAATAATAAAGAATTTTATAATATTTAAAATAAATTAAATTAAATTTTTTTTTATTCTGTTGAAAAACCTGCTTCTTCAACAGCATCTTGAATATCTTCATCACTAACTTTACTTGCATCATAGTCAATGATTACATTACCCTCTTCTAAACTAGCTTTTGCATCATCAACACCATCCAAATCAGTTAATGATAATTCAATTGCTTTAACACAATTAGGACAATGCATACCTACAACTTTTACTTCTTTTTTATCATTTACCATAATTGAACCTCCAATAGATAATAGTGAATTTTTATAATAATAAATTTTATGCACTAGATATAATTATATCTATATTTAAAAAAAAATATTCTATAAATCATTTTAGAATTAGATTAATAAAAATTTAATTAATAAATAAGAACATAATATAATTTATAGCAATATTTTATAAAATATTTCAATTGAAATATTAAAATATTTAGTAAAACTAAAGGAGAGGTTAAAATTTATTTATTTGAAATTTTAATATTTTTAGAAGCTATACGTGAAGCTACGGGAGGAATATTTAATAAATTTTTCCTCGATGCCTCTTTTATAGCGAATCTGCCAGAAGCCATGTTTATAATAGCTATAATATATTGGTGTTTTGATAAAAAACTTGGAGAATTTCTTCTAGTGTCACTGGCATTTGCCCGTAATATTTCGGCTATGGTTAAAAATGCTGTAACAATATACAGACCTTTTATAATGAACCCTAATATTCATCCTCTAGAAGAGGCAATGGAAGAAGCAACAGGATATTCATTCCCAAGTGGACATACAACAACTGCTACAATATTGTTTGGAGGAATATATCTTAAAAAGGAAAAAATTGTAACTAGTTTAAAAATTCTTTTAGTTTCATCTATTATAATTGTAGGATTAAGTCGTCTTTATGTAGGAGTACATACAATATGGGATGTAATTTTTGGATTTCTATTTAGTTTAATAGTATTAATAATAATGAAAAAAGTCTTTGATAAATATGAAGACCGACCTAATTTTGATTTAATAATATTAGCAGCAGGAATAATATTATCCATAATTTTAATACTATACACTACCTTTAAAGGATATCCAATGGATTATGACAGTGCAGGAAAGTTAATCGTAGACCCTAGTAAAATGGCTCTTGACAGTTATAAAAATACAGGTTTTACAGTTGGAGTACTTCTTTCATGGGTTATAGAAAGAAGATTTATTAAATTTTCAACAGATGTAGGTATTGATTCTAAATTTGCTAGAATTTTAGGAGGATTTATAGGATTTGAACTTATAATGTATGTAATTGCACCTGCTATGAAACCTCATATGGCTAAAATATATAGCAAGTTTTTGACTAACTTTTTATTAAGTATATACATTGTTGTAATAGTTCCTTTATGTATTAAAATAGTGGAAAAAATAAGAGAAAAAAGAGCAAATAAAGAAATTACAACTTAGTTATTTTAGTATTTAATACTTAAAATAACTTATTTTTTTTAAAAAAAAAAACTATTAATTAAATTGATTGAAATTTAGCTGATTTTTATTTAAAAATAAATCTTTTAAAAAAATTATCCAAAATCTAATTTTATAAAAAAATATCATAATAAAATAAAAAAAATATTAAAAGTCTAAATTTATAAAATAGTTATTGAAGATTCATCACTGTTTACTTCTACTTTTACTCCATTTTCTAAAGATTCTATATTTTCTGGAGAGTCTACCATAGGTATATCGGACATTATAGCACCAGTTGCAATAATAGGTTCTGCTTTAAGACATATAATAGCTTTTGGTGCAGTATTATTTTTCATCATCTGGAAAATAACATAAGAACCTACAGTTGAACCTTTTCCACCTGGAATAAATAATACCTTATCTTTAACTGATTGTCCTTTTAATTCATGATTTTTATCTATAACTTCTCCATTTGATGGGTCTACTCCACCTAAAAAACTTATAGGTTCACTGCTAACAAGAAGTTCTCCACTTGCTTTACCTTTTGCTATTTTTCTACACTTTATCATAATATATCCCTTATTAAATTAATATAATAAAAAAGTAAATTGGCCAAACAAATATAGTGAAATAATATTTATAGTTTTTATATTTGAATAAACAATAATCTATTTTTAATATTATATTTTTTAATTTTATAATATAGTTTTTTCGAGTCTGTAAAATTTTATAGGCTTGCGTTAAATATTAATTTTTAAATATTAATTTTTTTGGTTAAAAAAAGTTTCTAATTTTTCTTTGATTTAAA
>OMVX01000101.1 GCA_900314605.1 uncultured Methanobrevibacter sp.
TTCTGACTGCACTGGCTGTGAAGCATGCATGAAGGAATGCCCACAACAGCTTGACATTGCAAGCTTAATGCCAGAAGTTGCTAAAACCTTTGAAACAGAGGTTTATGGATTCACTAAAGATGATTAATTAAATTTTTAAATTTTTCATCTTCCTTTTTTATTTTTTCATTTTCATTTTTCATTTATTTTATTTAATATAATATTTTTTCAATATGGGGTTTTATTATGGAAATTTTAATGATTACAGGAAGTCCACATAAGGATGGTACTTCAAATGTTTTAGCATGTGAATTTATTAGAGGGGCTGAGGAAGCAGGACATAATGTCTATAGGTTTGACTCCGCTTTTGAAGATGTATCCCCATGCAGAGGATGTGATTCCTGCAGGGTTCATGGTGGAAAATGTGTTTATTCTGATTCAATGGATAAGATTTATGAAAAAATTATATCTTCAGACATGATAGTTTTTGTTAGCCCATTATATTATTTTGGTCTTTCAGCTCAAATAAAAACTGTTATAGATAGATTCTATTCAATTAATTATGAAATAATGGGTTCTGGCAAGAAGTCTGCATTGCTTGCAACTGCAGCTGATGGAAATGATTGGACAATGTCTGCACTTGAATTGAATTATGATAATATAGTTCGTTATTTAGGCTTTGAAGATTGCGGTAAAATCTTGGCTACTTTCTGTTACTTAAAGCCAGATATCATTAATTCAAACTATCCTAATATGGCTTATGAATTAGGTAAATCCCTTTAACATTATTATTTTTTTAGATAGGAAAATAGTTCTATGGCATACGAATTTTCGCGAAACTTTAAATATAAGTTATTATAAAATATTATTAGCTGTTTATAAAACAGCTACGCTTTTTTTTTAAAATAAAGTGGTGATGTATGGTGTAAAAAGGGTTGCTTTTTAACGTGAAGAGCAGGTTTATGGTGGGCCTGTGTTATTAAGCGCCCTTTTTTTTATTAATCTATTTTTACTTTTTATTGAATTATAACTCTTTATTTTGTTATTGATTGTACATTTAGATTGATTATATTAGGATATTAATTAAAATATTATATTAAGATGCTTTAAGTGATTTTATGTTTTATTTGGTTGGTTTAGGATTATTCGATGAAAAGGACATATCTTTAAAAGGTGTGGAAGCATTAAAAAAAGTGGATAAGGTTTATGCTGAATTTTTCACTTCACGCTTATTGACTCAAGTGGAAGAGGAGTCAATTTTCTTAAAGGAAGCAAAAGATATGGATGTTGCATTGATTACTGGTGGAGATCCTTTAATCGCTACAACACACTCTGATTTTCTAGTGGAATGTGCAAGAAAATGCATTGATTTTGAAGTAATTCACGGATCAAGCATTTTATCTTCAGCACCAGCTATTTCAGGCCTTCAGGCATATAAGTTCGGTAAGGTCACAACTATTCCATTTCCTGATTTGGAGTATAACTATTTCCCTAAATCCCCTTATATGGGTATTGAAGAGAACTTAAAGATGGATATGCACACCTTGGTTCTATTGGATATTCAAGCTCATAAGGATAAGTACATGACTGTAAATGAAGGATTAAAGAATTTGATGACAATCAAGGAAAATCTTGATCATGAAGGACTAGTTAATGAAGACACTTTAGCTATTGGAATTGCAAGAGTCGGATCTAAGGATAATCTTGTAAAGGCAGGATATATTAAGGACTTGATTGATTTTGATTTTGGCGGTCCTATTCCTTCTAAATTGCATATTGTTGAAGCGGAATACTTGGTGGAAGTTGCTGGAGCTCCAAAAGAAATTCTTGATGATATCTAATTCATGATATTTTGCTTAAATTTAATTTTTTTTTTAAAAATAGAAAATATGGTTTTAAAAAGTTAGTAAAGATTTTAAAAATAGTATTAGATTGCTAAAAAACTTCTAAAAATAGTAAAATCAGAAAAAAATTGGAAAGAACATAGTAATTTTTTGTTAGCTTCTAATCTTTTAAAAAATTTTTAAAATTTATTTTTACAATATAAATCATAAAAATTCCGTTTTACTATGTTCTTTTAATGAAAATTACTATAAAAAAGTTTATAATATTTTTCATTTTCCCAATGGATGTTAATCCTATACTTATTTTTATTTTTTTAATTAATAAATATTTTCATATTTCAGAACTATTTTTAACATTACTAATAATTAAAATATTTTTAGTTTTTTATGAAAATATTATCTTTATGTTTAAAATATTAAAAAAATAATAATTAATTGACCTATGAAGACATTTCCTTAATTACTTTATGTTTAAAAAAGAGATTTAAAATAAGAGGATATTTTTTTATCATCTTTTTAAAAAATTAATAAGTACTTTATTATATTATTTAGGTAATTTGTATAAGATAATTGCAATTAAGCAAATATCAGTTTTTAAGGTAATTTATATAGGACTTTTTTTAATTAAAGACGATAGTCAAATATCCTCTTATATTAATATTATTTATTAATAAATTATTTTTATTGGAGATTATAAATTTATTAATATGATATGTAATTATATACACATCGTATAATATTATGTTATGAGGGCTTATAAATTTTTCGTTTTAATTTTCAAGGATAAAAAAATCAGATATTATTTAAGATATGAAACATGTTTTATTTCATTATGAAATCTTTTAAAAATTAGATAAGATCATCTCTTATTTTCTATTTCTATTTGCATTCAATTCATATCTTTTTGGGCTTCCAACATCTTCATGAGCCTGATTGATGATGTAAAGGAAAACTCTCTTGTTGAGATTGTACTTTTTTGAAAACTTTTTATAAAGAGCGTATTTGCTTCTTCTGTTTCCAAAATAGTCTATTTTTTCCAAGTATTCCTTCTTGATTTCCTCAATTGGACTTAGATCTTCTTGGTTGTTTTTGGAGCTCATGATTCAATTCCCCAGTTTTAAAAATTAGATAATGATAATAATCTTTTAGTTTTATTAGTTCATTAGTTATATTAATTCTATTAATTAATATGTTTATAAATTATATAAAATTTTCTTAGATTCAAAAAAATTTTGCCGATTTAATGAAAATTTGTATAAGTAATACTAAATATTTATATTAGATTAAGTTAAATATAATTATGTTGTATGAAATATCTTATTTTTTAAAAATCTTCTTTTTAAATTAATATTTCATTAACTTAAAATATTTTAATCTATTATTTTAACTTAAAAGAGTAATACTCACAGTATTCTTCTGTATGGCTTTTACCATTGCAAACTTAATTACTGTTAAGATTATCAATATTAATTTCTTAGGTATGGAAACTCCTGCTGGAGTATTGATCTATCCTTTAGTATACATTTTAACTAATGTAATTGCTGATGTATACGGTGAAAGAGTAGCACAAAGAACCCTTGTATTAGGTATTGCTGCTGATGTATTATTCGTATTTATGACTACATTAATATTATTCTTGCCATCCCCAGATTTCTTTACTGGTGATGCAGCATTATCCTTTGTATTTACCCAAAC
>OMVX01000026.1 GCA_900314605.1 uncultured Methanobrevibacter sp.
TAATATTGTAATATATTCAGCTAGTTTAAATGGTGTTTCAGCTAAAAAATATACAATAGTTTTAAAGTAAATGCAATGCATTTACCTAATCTTTTTTTTATTTCTAGTCTCTTAAAACCGTTAATCCTAAACAAATATTTAGGTATGGTTTTGTAATTTGTAAACTATTCTAAAATGTTTATAGGTCAGTGTTTTGTTAAATATTAAAAATAATGTTTGAAAGGTGTTATGATTGTTTGAAAATATTTTTTCAAGTATTAATAATGAAAATTTATTAAAATTTAAAGAAAATGTTTTTAAATCAAAAAAATATTGGATTAGTTATTTAGTGTTTTTGGCAGTAATTGTATTATCAATATTTAATATTAATAATTATCAACAGCCTTTCTTAGAGTTAATCGTAATTGGACTTGTTTCATTTTTTGGCATAGTTATAATAAGTTTTTTTAATTATCATGATGATAAGGATTTATATAAAACAGCATTTATAATAATTTTATTATTTGGACTTTTAGTTTGTTTTTTAAATCCTATTTGCAATGTTTCTGATGAAATTGAACATTTAACCCGTGCAGATATAACATCACATGGTATTTTGATGCCAGATTATGTGAACGGTTCTTTTAAAGTTTCTAGCTTTGTTCCTGACTTTTTTGAAAAAAGTAGAGCATTAACTGTTCTACAAGTAAGTGGGGACACGGCAAAAATTAATAATTCTATGTCTACTTATCATTCAGCTTTTCAGCAAAATCCTTTTTATCCATATATTCCTCAAACAATTGGGATATTGATTGCTAAATTCTTAGATTTAAATGTTATTTGGGTATTATGGTTGGGAAGAATTTTCAATTTATTATTTTATGCATTTGCTGTATCATATTCAGTTAAAAAATCACCTATTCTTAAAATTCCTTTAATTGTTACTGCTTGCATACCAATTTGTATACAACAAGCATCTTCTTTTAGTATCGATGGGATGTTTGCAGGATTAGGCTTTTTAACTGTTGCACATTTCTTTTATTATTATAAATCAGAAGATTTTTCTATTTCTAATATTGAAATTGTTAAATTTTCGATTTTATGTTTATTATTAGGATTATGCAAACTATCTTTTTTAGGAATGATATTGTTATTGTTATGTATACCTTCTTCTAAATTTAAGGATCGATATTCTAAACTTTATATTTTATCTTTTATAATAATTTTAGGGGTTATTGGTATATTATGGAGTAAGTTTATTGCTATGCCTTGTTATACTCATTCTTGGAGGGCTGAATATTATAAAAATCATATAATTAATCCACCTCAACAAACTAACTATATTTTACATCATCCTGTTGATTTTGCTATTGCTGTTTTACATATTCCAAACACATTATTAAATAGTTCAATATTATCAGAATTTAATACTGTACATTCAGTTATTCCTCTTCAAAGTAAGGTGTATACTTCAGGTTTTATCTCAGCAATTTACCCTTTATTTATTGGTGCAATATGGTTAATTTATCCAAAATTAGAAAAAATAAATATTTTTGATAGAATAGGTCCATTTTTAGTTTTAATTATTATTTATGCTGGGACCTGTATTTTACAATTAATTAGCTGGGGTATGGTTGGTCATTTAGAGGATATGGCTCTTCATGCCAGGTATTTTTTCCCATTATTTGCATTAATACCATTTATTTTTGGATTTAATTCTGTTAATAAGAAAGATAAAAAATTAGATTTATATATTATATGTTTAACAATAGCCTTTTTAGCGGCTTTTCCAATTAAACTTGTTGCTTTGTATTATTGAAAAAATTATATGAGTTTTACTAAGGAATGTTAATATAGTTTATATAATCTGCATTACATATCTAAAGTTTATAATAATTTTAAAAAATTAAGAAATAATTATTTGCTTTGTTAATTTTTAAAGGAAGTGTGAAATTGAATAAAGATAATCAAAATTTAACTCATTATAACGATCAATATAGCTATGAAATAGAATATAAATACAAAACTAATACTAGATATCAAAGGGATTTAATAAAATTATTAGAAAAAGAAATGAATTATATTCCTAAATCTGTTTTAGATGTAGGATGTGGACAAGGTCTAAATACAGTTAGATTTGCTAAAGATTGGCCAAATGCAGAAATTACAGGTGTAGATTTATCAGATATTGGAATTGAATATGCTAAGAATCATTATCAGGCAAATAATATATCTTTTTATTGTATGGATGTATCTGATATGTTATTTGAGGGTAAAAAATTTGACTTGGTTACTGCATTTGAACTTCTTGAACATATTGAAGATTGGCAGAAAGTAGCAAATGTAATGACAGAAATATCAAACCGTTATATTATGGTATCGGCTCCTATTGGAAGAATGAGGGCATATGAAAAAGAACATGGTCATTTTAGAAACTATCAAAAAGGCGAACTAGAATCTTTTTTTGAAAAAAAGGGATTTAAAACTGTTAAAACTTATTATGCAGGATTTCCTTTCTGGTCACCAATTACTAGAAATTTATTAAATTTACTGCCAATGGATAACACTTCAGATGTTCAAGTAGAAATGGGGCTTCCTAAAAAACTTATTTCTTTATCACTATATTATTCATACAAATATTTTTCTTTTAAGAATAAAGGTGATCAATTTGTAGGTCTTTTCGAAAAAATTAAAGAGCCTAATTCTAATGACTAAAATGAAATATAGATTTATTTTCTTCCATATAAGGAAGTTAAATTAGTGGGGTTTAAATTTATTTTCTTTCAATTTCCAATCTTTTAAATTAAAAATAATTACTTTAAAGGTACCCATTTGGTTTGGTAATATTTGTTTTAATTTTATAAACAAATTACCTATTATTTCTCCAATAATTTAATTTTTTGGCTATGTCTCTTCTTGTCTCATTAAATTGGTATTGGCCTTCATCACCATAACTTGCATAATGAATTGACTGGACAAAGCTACCACAAGAATCAGAAGGTCCTGATGTTGGATAACCTTTATAGCAAATCATTCCATAAGATGCACCCTTTGGACTAACACCCCAATGGGCACAATTTAAACAAATATTTTCTCCGTTATTAATCATAGAATCATAATCAGGTTCTTCATAATCATAATATGATCCTCCAAAGTCATAGTCATTATCAGAACTTAGATTTTGACTTAGAACAGCATTCTCTTTAGATACAGACATATAACATCTATAACAATAGTATTCACTTCCTAAATCCCCTAATTCATTATTACATATAGGGCATCTAACAACTATAACTTTATCTTCACTAAAGATGGACTTACATTCATTGCACATATAACCATCAATTACTTCATCTAAAACAGCACCACATTTAGGACACAATTTCATATTTTCACCCTCTCAAACTTTTTTATTCTATATTTTTTAATTTATAAAGAAATATGTTTATATAAATATTATTTAATGAATTTAATTTTAACAAAAATAATCTGGAGCTAATAGAATATATCCTTTTTGGTTTCTGACTATTTAAAGATTATTATTTAATCTAATAAATCTAAAACCCTCCGTATCTATATATACTGCGGAGTTAAGTCTTACATCATATCCCGATGAAAATTCAACTAATGCAACAATTACTGTTTTAAAAGGAGATACAAATGTTTTTATCAACCCTATTATTGATGTTAAAGTAGGAAATGAAATAACAATCACTTATAATACAAACAGTAATGGAACAGTAACAATTAAAGTTAATGGTGAGGTCATCCCTGATGGTAAATTTACTCCAACAAATGTGGGTACTTATAATGTTACTGTAGAAGTTGCAGAAAATGATTATTACATATCAGGATCAAATGAAACCACATTCACAGTTGAAAAATCTTCAAGTAAAATTTTAGCTAGTCCTGTAAGCACTACTTATAATGTAGGTAAATATTTGGTCATTACATTAAAAGATGAAAATGGTAAAGCTATTAGTGGTGCATTATTAACAGTTAACTTAGGTAGTACTAAAAAATATAATACTAATGATAATGGTCAGGTTAAAATCAATGTTGGTACACTTACACCAAAAACCTATAATGCAAAGATTAGCTATGCAGGATCTGATAGTTATAAAGGTTCTACTGGATCTGTAAAAGTTACAGTTAAAAAGGCTAAAGCTAAAATAACTGCAAAATCAGCAAGCTTTAAACTTAAATTAAAAACTAAAAAATATGCTGCTGTCTTTAAAGACAATAAAAACAAAGCTATAAAAAACACAAAAGTAAGTTTAAAAGTTAATGGTAAAACTAACATTGTTAAAACTAATAATAAAGGTCAAAGTATTTTTAAAATAACTAACCTTAGAAAAATAGGTTCCTATATTGCTGTTATTACATTTCCAGCAAATAAATACTACAACAAAGTAACTAAAAAGGTAAAGATTCTAGTTAAAAAATCGCATTATATTAAAATTAATATAAAGAGTTTACAATATCCCTTTATAATTTTTTTCTTTTTTTTTAAAATCTAATCTATATAAAAATATTATTTTAATATAAGACAAGAATCTCATTTATAATAATCTTTTATTTTAATACTGTTTATTTCATTTAACTATTTTTCTTATTTTTAAAATTATACACATGTTTTATTAGGTAACTTTATATTATAGTGTACATAATTAATTCTAAATTATTTCTTTATGATAAAGTTTAATATATTTTAAATTCATATATATGTATATATTATTAAGGTGAAAATATGCAAAAAAGAGAAAAAATAATTATCTTGGGACTAATTATTTTAATTATAGGTTTACTAGTGGGTTTGACTACTATTTTAATTAACAATAATTCTTTCTTTGATAATGATAAAGTTTTAGATGGGATGCAGAAATATGATTTTAATTCAATATTCAAAATGGATGTTCCTAAGAATGTTCGTTTTTTAAAGGAATGGAATAATACTGAGGAATTCAGTTTAGGTGATTCCTATACCTATTTGGATAAAAAAAATAAATTTGCAGTTTCTTATGCTGATTCTCCCATGATTACTCATGAATTTGTTATTTCAAATTTAGAACTACTGAATAAATCAGGAAATATTACATTTAAATATGATAATGATATGATAATCGCTCATAATAAAAAAAATAATGGTAAAATTGGGAAAACATTTGAAAATTGTCATTTTAAAGAAAGAATTATAGTGCAAAAAGGACATACTATAATTTTTATTTATGGAAATGATTTAGATTTTATTAAATCTATGGCAGATACGATTGAATTTTATCAATGAGGTGTATGTATGGATAAAAGATTGATAGGTTTATTTATAGTATTATTTATATTATTTTCAACTATTGGTAGTGTAGGTGCTGTTAAATTAGTTAATAAAGATTTTGATGACCATTTTACAATGAAAGTACCGAAGGGCATGCATTTTCAAAAAGATGTTAATGAAACAACTGAAGATGGAATACCTAATCAACAAATTTCTTATTTAAGTGATAGTGGTAATATAGGTATAATCTATTCTGATTCACCGGTTTTTTCTGAAAATTCAACAGCATTTTTTTCTCAGCAAATGTTTCAAGGAATGTATCCAGACTTATCTAAATGTTATGAAAGCCATGAAGGTAATTTAACAATATTAGAACCAGTAACAACCAATGAACAGTATTATCCTATAGTTATTTTATCAAAAGGAAATGAACATGTTGTAATCATAGGGGATAATCTATCTACAATTAAAAAAATGGGGCATTCTCTTAGATTTGATTAATGATTGAATAAATAATCCTTTTTTCTTTTTTTTCTTTTGTAAAATTTTGATTTAGTGAATTTAATTTAACACAACTTATTTTTTCTTATTTAACTTAATTTATGAATTTGCTTTCCTTTTTATAATTTTTTTTAGGGTTATATTCACATCTAAAAAGTAGGGGTGTTGTTCTCTAAATATTATATAAAAAATTATTTATATCATCTGTTTTAGTATATATTTTTCGGCTCATAGGAGTTCTTTTTTATTAATATTTATATATGTCTTGTCATATAATTAATGTTATTATATACGAACATTATACTAATTTATATTAATTATAAAATAAATTAATAAAATGTTTTAAAATTTATTATAATGGGGTTTTTCAGATGGAGAAGAATATTGATGAATTAATTGAACAATTAGGTTCTGCTGATGAATTTGAAAGAGAAGAAGCTTTAGGAGAACTTCAAATTAGGTCTGATGAAGCTTATGATTCATTAGTTGATGCATTAAAAAATAGAAATAAAAACATTAGAAGATATTCAGCACAAGTTTTAGGTTATATTGCTGATGAAAGGGCAATTGACCCATTAGTTGAAGCTCTTGAAGATAATAATAAGTTAGTTAGAAGGGAAGCTTCAACTGCTTTAATCAGAATTGGTGAACCTGCATTTCAACCTTTAGTTGATTTATTAAAACATGATAATTGGAGAGTTAGAGGTGCAGCTGCTTGGGCTTTAGGAAGTATGAAAAAACCAGAAGCTATTGAACCTTTAGAAGAACTTCTTGATGATGAAAGTGGTTTTGTAAAATCTGGTGCTAAATCTGCTATCCATCAAATTAAAGAAGCTAATAATCTTTAATTTCTTTTTTTTATTTTATATTTTTATTACTAATTTTTAATCGAGACTCATTTTTTATAAAAAATTATTTTTGATGTAATTTTCATTTTATTTCATTTTTTAATAATTTAATTTTTTTTTATTTTTTTATATATTTTTTATTTTTAATATATGAACAATGTTTAATATTATACTATTTGTTCTATTTTATTTTATCAATTAATATGGTTTTAATAGGTTTTTTTGAAAAGTTTAATAAAATTTTAACTAAGTCGGAACATATTTTCCACCATATTTATATATAATAAAATCAAAATTATTATTTGATAGTTTTTTAAAATTAATTTATTAATAAAATACTAATTTATTTGAATAAGATATTATTAAATCATAAATAAAAAATTCAATATTATTAATAATACTTTTTATATAATTTTATTTTCGGAGGCAATGGTATGTGTGGAATTGCAGGAATAGTATATAAGGACGGAAATCTTCATAAGGTTGGGGATGATATGACTAATATGCTTCATGCTCTTCAACATAGAGGTCCTGATTCAGCAGGTTTTGCATTATATGGTGGTTTAGGTCTTGAAGAGGATGAGTATATTTTAAATATTCAGCTTGAAAATAATAATCAGAATTTATTACGTAAATTACAAGATCAGATAAATATGATTACACCTATAGAATCAGATAGGTTATTATCTACAACTGAAAAGTCAAATTTATATCAATGTAAAATTAGACTTGAAGAGTTTCATATGTTAAAACCTTTAATTCAAGAAGTGGATTCTATTAATGAAGATGTTGTTGTAATTAATGGTGAACATTCATTTAGTATGATTAAAGATGTAGGATCTGTACTTGATATTGCAGATAATTATAATACTCGTTCAATTAAAGGTACACATGCTATTGGACATACAAGATTTTCCACCGAAAGTGGAGTAGACTTATATCATGCTCATCCATTCCAAACATATATTATCCGTGACATATCTCTTGTTCATAATGGACAGATAACTAATTATTG
The DNA here is from genome assembly GCA_900314605.1 of uncultured Methanobrevibacter sp. Lineage (GTDB taxonomy): Archaea > Methanobacteriota > Methanobacteria > Methanobacteriales > Methanobacteriaceae > Methanarmilla. The sequence goes on from OMVX01000026.1 coordinate 7,616, forward strand.
GAAGGTACGTGATCCATTAGAAAGGAAAGGTCATGTTTTTGAAACTAATAATGATACTGAATGTTTAGTACATTATATTGCAGATAAAATAGATAGTGGATATAGTTTACAGGAAGCTTTAGAACATTCTGTTGAAGATATGGATGGTCCATTTTCCTATATTGTTTCTACACCAAATGGTATAGGTATTGCTAAAGATAAATTAGGTTTAAGACCTGGAGTTATGGCAGAAAATGATGATATCTTTGCAATCGCATCTGAAGAAGTTTCTCTTGGAAAAGTTATAGATACTAATGAAGTCGAACAGATTTATCCGGGTGAGGTAAGGGTATTTGAAATTTAGTAGGTGATTAAATGGTTGATATATTAGAAATAGATTCTTCTTCAGTTACTCCTAGAGAATTAAACAGAAAAATCAGATCACTTCATGATGAATATGATAAGATTATAATTAATAATCCTGGTGCAGAACATAATCTAGTTGCAGGATTAGTAGGTAATGGAAATATTGAAATTAATGGATCTGCGGGATATTTTGCAGGAACTATGCTTGATAAAGCTCACCTTAAAATCCATGGAAATGCTGGTTGGTTTGTAGGAGATAATATGACCAGTGGAGAGATTATTGTAGAAGGTTCAGCAGGTGATGGTGCTGGACAGGGAATTTATGGCGGCACTCTTGTTGTTAAAAAAGGTGTTGGCTCCAGAACTGGAGAAATTATGAAAGGAGGTACCATAATAATCGGTGGAGATTCTGGTTTTATGAGTGGAATCTTTATGATGGGTGGACGTATGATTATTCTTGGAAATTTAGGTGCTGATGCAGCTGAATCTATTCTTAGAGGAGAAATCTTTGTTTTAGGTGAAATTGAAAGTTTAGGAAAAAATGCGGTTACTGTTGATTTAACTCCTGAAGATAAAAAATCTTTAAAAGAATTACTAAGTCAATATGAATTTAAATTAAGTGATGATGATTATAATAATTTTACAAAAATTGTTGCAGAAAGTTCAAGACCATCACACGGATTAGAATAGAGGTGTTAAAATGCCATATAAAGTTAAAAGAAGCCAAGTATTATGTAAAAGACATTTTAATAGACCAGGATGTTGCTGGTACTTGTGTGATGATAGGGATGAGAAGATTTGTCACAAATGTTTTTCATGTATTAATAATTGTCCTCATGAAGTTTATGAAGTGGTTGACGGTGAACCATATGCTGTTTATCCAGATAGGTGTGTAGGATGCAGAATATGTATGGAAATGTGTCCTAATAAAGCGATTGAAATAGAAGCTATTCCAGAAGATTATAGGGAATCATGGAAATATCCGGATATAATGGAAATTGAAAGAAAATCCTACTCTGGTAATTATAAAATTAGAAGTACAGGAGCTTTAAGAGATATTCCAACTTTTGATGATTTGGTTATCACTCCAGCACAAGTATCAAGACCACCTCTTGATAATTACAGAGAACCTTGTGGTACTGATGTAGTACTAGGATCTAGATATGCAGAAATTCCATTAAAAATAGATACTCCTATTATGATTGGGGCTATGTCATTTGGTGCTATTAGTAAAGAAGCAAAAAAAGCATTAGCTATAGGTTCATCTCTTGCAGGTACTGCAACAAATACTGGTGAAGGAGGAATGTTACCAGAAGAGAGGGAATCTGCAGATAAACTTATTGCTCAATATGCTTCAGGAAGATTTGGTATATCTGCAGAAACCTTGAATAAAGGTGATGCTATAGAAATAAAAATCGGTCAAGGAGCAAAATCAGGTATGGGAGGACATCTTTTAGGTGAAAAGGTAACTGCTGAGGTTGCAAAAATCCGTATGATACCAGAAGGTTCAGATGCATTATCTCCTGCAAGACATATGGATATTGTAGGACCTGAAGATTTGGCTATGAAAATTTCTCAGCTAAGAGAAATTACAGATTGGAAAGTTCCTATTGCAGTTAAGTTTGCATCAGGTAAAGTAGCAAGTGATGTAAAAATTGCTGCAAAAGGTGGAGCAGATATTGTAGTAGTAGATGGTATGCAAGGTGGTACAGGTGCAGGTCCAAATGTGATTATGGAAGATTCTGGTATTCCTACATTAGCATCTGTTGTTGAAGCAGATAAAGCATTAAGAGAAGTTAACCTTAGAGAAGACGTTAATCTTGTTATTGCAGGAGGAATCAGAAGTGGTGCTGATGTTGCTAAAGCTATGGCTTTAGGTGCAGATGCTGTATATATTGCTACTGCAGCTCTTATTTCAATTGGTTGTAGGGTTTGTCAAGAATGTTATACTGGTAATTGTAAAAAAGGTATAGCAACACAATCTTTAGAGTTAAGACATAGATTAAATGTTAAACAAGCAGGGATAAATGTAGCTAATTATATAAAAGCAATGACTGAGGAAGCATGTATGCTTGTTCAACAAGCAGGTAATACACATTTATCAAAATTAGAAAAAGAAAATCTTAGAGCTTTAACTCTTGAAGCTTCAGCTCTTACAGGCATTCCTATGACTGGACTTTAAGCATTTGGCTTATTTTATACCTTTTATTTTTTTTTAATTTTTACAAATTCAAACTTAAAATTTAAAATCTATTTTTCCAGCAATTCTATCTCTTTTGCAATACATAGTTTACACAGTGCTGTTGGATTTGATAATTGATTATGTTTTACAGGGCAATAATAAATTCCATCTTTATATATAATATTCTCCCCTGCTGGGAATGGCATTTTAAGAGGATGAATAGATTCTTCTAATATTAGTGTAGTATATATTGAAATTAAAGTGTACATTAAAGGAGTTTTATTACTTGTAGATAATTCTACTATTTGACTATTATATTGTTTTTCAAGAATATTTATACAGTCTATAAATTGATTTTTATCTAATAATTCAGGATAATCATTATTATCATTTTTAATACTTTTAAGTCTATCTAAAAAGTATTTTATTGTAACTTTTAGATATTCTTCTCTATATGACTTTTGAATATATTGTCCTTCTCTTTGAAGGTATCCTGATGCTACCATTTCATCATAAAAGGTCATACTTCTTGCTGTTTCTTGTATAATATTTAAAATATCATTTTTACTAATATTATCCTCATTGGCTAAAGCTCTTAATTTTATAAACATAATTATTCCTTAGAATTGCTTAATAAAATATAATAAATAACAATAATAAACTATTTTAAACATTAAAATATATATTATTATTAATTCAAATATTCATTATATTAATTAATTTATTTTAAATTATTATTAATTTTATTCTTTCTGGATACTATGATAACAATTACAAAAAAAGAAAAGAAAGTTTTAGATGCTGTTGGAAAATATGCTGATGACTATGAAGGAGGCATACCTCAAGAAGTTTTAAGAAACAAATTAGATATTCATGAATATCAGTTATATGAAATCTTAAACAGTCTTAACAAAAAAAATATTATTAAGCAGGATGAAAACCGTGTAAATCTTCTTGAAACCGACCAGGAAATTAATACTGTAGATTCAAAACAAGATGTTATTGATGCAGAATTAGATAAGATTGAACAAGATTCATTAGATTTGATTAAAACTATAGTAAAAGATGGTGTTGTCCCTAAATATGAGCTTGAAGGTAATTTACTTTATGGTCCCTTAAAATTAACAGATTTTAGAATGTATAATGTTATTATTTCACTTACTAATAAGGGTATGATTAAACCTGTACGTAGAAATGATGAACAATATTACAGACTTATGTTATCTAGTGATTAATATCTGTTTGTTATAATCTTATTTTTGTTCTAATATTTTTTATTATTGTTTTTAAAGATTTTTTAAAACTTATTTTACTTCTATATATTTTTATGTTTTTAAACATATTGATTAAAGCTTATTTTGGCACTTTCAAAAACTTGGGTGATAAAATTTATTTCAATTTTTTCACCTTAGAAAACATTGGTTTAACAAGTCCAAACATACATATAGAACTTTAATTTAAATTAAAAATAAATAATAAATCGATGGAAGATTTTTGAGTTGTATAACTTGTAAAAATTAAAATCACTTAAGTTTTTGAAAGTGCCCTTATTTTCTATATTGTTTATTTTTCCATTAAAAAATCTTTAATGATTTCTTTTACATAATCAAAGTTTCTTTCGATTAAAACATTGTGTTTTGTATTTTTTAATGTCACTAATCTGGAGTTTTTAATATTATCATTAAGCTCGTCAATTGCAGTTCGTGGTATAATAGTATCATCTTCACCATAAAGGATTAAAACTTCTTTATCAATATTACTTAAATCATCATATTGGTCATAGTTTTTATGGGTTTTTATAGCTTTTCTAATTCCATTAATATTACGTTTTTTTGCAAGTTCCTTTTTTTGTTTTTCTAATGTTTCTTTTGATTCATTTAAAATATCATCAGGTAAAATATGCCCTATTATAAAATCAAAAAATTCTTCAAATCCTTCTTCAGAACTCTTCATTATTCCTTTAAAATCTTCCACCATATCTGACCTAATTCTTGCTGAACATGATATTAAAATAGCTTTATTAATAATTTGAGGGTATTTTGTTATTATTTCCAAACTTATATGTCCTCCAAGTGAAAAACCTATAATATTTGTTTTTTCAATGTTAATTTTATCAAGGAGTTGTATAATATCATCTGCAAAGAGTTGAATTGAATATTCCATTATACCTTCTTCACTTTTTCCATGCCCCCGTAAATCAAGGCTTATAACTTTAAAATAATCTTTTAAATAATTATTTAAATATTTCCAGTATTCTAAATCATTTGATAAGCCATGAATAAGAACTATAGGGAAACCTTCTCCACTGATTTTATAATGTATTTTTATATCATTAACGTCTTTATAGGGCATTCTTTTCAAATCCTTTAAACATTTCATAATTATATTATGAGTATATTATAATTAGTTTTAACTATGATTATTTATTATTTAATATTTTTAAGGTATTTATAAATTTTATTTAGATAATTATATTTTAAATTTTATTTTTTTTATCATATTAGTTATAATTTTTAAATTTGTACTTTATTTATATTTAAAAAAGGCATTTTGTATACTTTTTATAAATTTTTTTCACATAAATTATATATATACCTAAAATTATAAACTTAATTATAAATAAATAATATTTATAATTATTTTTTTATTATTTTTAATTATAATTTATTTTTATTTAATTATTCATTAAAAAATAATAGGAGTTAATTAAATGATGCGAATCAGTATGTCCCTTCCAAAAAAACTTTTAGCTGATTTTGATGAAGTTTTAAAAGATAGAGGATATCAATCAAGGTCTAAAGGTATTAGGGATGCTCTTCAAGATTATATTCTCCGTTATCAATGGATGAATGAAATGGAAGGAGAAAGAATTGGAGTTATAACGATTATTTATGACCATCATTATACTGGTGTAATGGAAGATTTAGCTGAAATACAACATCAATTTAGGGACACAATTACTGCTAGTATGCATATACATATGACTGTAAGGTATTGTATGGAAGTTATTATAGTAGATGGTGATGTAAAAGATATACGTTCAGTTACTGAAAAAATGATGAAACTTAAAGGGGTAGAACACGTAAAACTTACTAGTACAGCTAATGGTAAAAACTTTGATCATGGAACAGACCCTGATTATAGTCACAATCATACTCATTAGTTAAACGATAAAAACCTTTTTTTATTTTTTTCTATTTTATTATTAATATTTTTGTCCTATTTTATGATTCAAAATATTATTCCTATTGAAAATAAAGATAAATATTTATTTATAGTATTATAAAATTTTAAATAATCTTATAATTATTAAATATTTTTTTTATCTAAACTGTAATTTTTAAAATATTGTTAAATTTAATTTATTTTATAATATTTTTTTGAGTGTTCTCCAAATTCTATTTTATTATAATTTATTCCTTATTTTAATATCTAAAGATTATTTAAGCTTTTTTTTGAAATTAATTTTTTACTTTTTGTGGATGCTTTTAATCTAAATTATATTAATGAAAAATGACATAATTTATTTTATGAAATTTAAACTTACTCCTTATCATTCTAATTTATTTAAAGATAAGGAACGTTTATCAGGATTTTATGAAGGAATACTTGAATATGCAGAATATTTTGATGATTTAAAAAATGATGAAGGATTAATTAATAAGGTTGTATATGATTTAGGTTGTGGAGGTGGTGTTTTAACTTATTTTGCAGCCTTATATTTTCAAGGAATAATCGGATTTGAAAAGGAATCTAAAATCTCATCTTATGCTGGTGAAAACCTTAAAGATTATGATAATGTTTTAATTATTAATGAAGATGTTTTAAATCTGGAAGGCCTTAATAAAGCTGATATACTCATATGTGAAATGTTGGATACAGCATTAATTGATGAGGAAGAAGTTTTAGCATTAAATCATTTTCTAGATTTTAAAGAGGATAATGCAATAGTTATACCTAAAGAGGTGGTGAATTTTGCAGAGCCTCTAAATATGGACAGATTTAATATTTGTTGGGAGGATAATGATTCTAAACCAAATTATGAGATTCTTGGTCCTTCAATAATCTATTCTCAAATAGATTTAAATGAAAGAATAGATGAAGATTTCACAACTAATATTGAATTAACATTTTATAAGAATGGAATATTCAATGGTATAAAAATTACTACTGTAACATTGATTACAGATAATATTGTTTTAGGCCCTACACCTATGTTTAATCCTCCACTTTTAATTCCTGTTGAGGAAGTTAATGTTTCAAAGGGTGATATAATTAATTTAAAACTTTCATATAAGATGGGTGGAGGAATAGAAAGTATTGAAACATTAATTATCTAAAAATTTTTCTTTTTTGGGTAAATTATAAAAATTTTATTAATTATCTTAAATAGTGATAGTATGATAAAGGAAGATTTAGTAGAATTTCTTAAAGCTTATAAAAAATTAGTAATTATGGGGATTGGAAATGATATTTGTGGAGATGACGGGATTGGTCCATATATTGTTGAGAATATTAAACATCTAGAATCATCTAATGTCTCTATACTTAATGCTACAACTGTTCCTGAAAATTTTACAGGAAAAATTAGAAAAATAGACCCTACTCATATTATAATTGTTGATGCTGTTATAATGAATGAAGGTCCTGGTAAAATTAAAATTGTAAAAAAAGAGGAAGTTGCAGGTGTAAGTATATCTACACATTCTATGTCTTTATCATATTTGGTTAATTATTTAGAGTTAGAAAAACCTTATAATATTTTATTTATAGGTATAGAACCAGAATCTATGGAACTAGGTCAAGGTTTAAGTCCTTTAGTTAAATCTTCCTCAGATGAAATAATTAATATTTTTACAGAGATTCTATAGATTATTTAAATTCTTTTTTAACCATATTTTAAAAAAATTTATTTTAATGAAATGATATAATATTAATTATGTTTTATTTATTATTATAATAATGTGATTATATGAAAATTTTATGTATAGGTTCAAGATTATTTGATGATGTTTCACCATATCTTAAGGAAAAAGGATATTATTCCATAATTACGGAATCTAATCCAAATGCAGAAAATTTAAACTTAGCTGATGATTATTTTATTGGTCCTAGAGGGATGGTTTTTCCATTTAATGTAGCTATTGAGAGAAATGTAGATGGGGTTGTTCCTTTAATAGGTATTGATCCTCCTCTTATAGATGTTGCAGCTATGAAACAGAAGATGGAATTTGAATATGGTATTCCTGTTGTTGCATCAAAAATTAATCCTGTACGTATTGCAAATGATAAATCGAAAACTAAAGAGTTATTTAATTCCATTGGAGTTAATACTCCAGAATCTGCTTATGTTCATAAAGAAGAATTATATGATTTTGAAAGTATTATTAATTCTGCTGGTTTTACATATCCTCTTGTTTTAAAACAAAATTCAGGGCAGGCTGGAAAAGATATTAAAGTAGCATTAAATTTTAAAGATGTAGAAGAATACTTTACTCATTATGGTAGTGCTTTATGTGAAAATTTTATTGAAGGAGCTGAAATATCCATTGAAACATTAGGTTGGAAAGGTAATTATTTGCCTCTTGTACCTGTATATAAAGGAGATACTTCAATTGAGGGTATTCATCCAATACAAAGGATTAGATATGGTCCTGTTAATTTTAAAAATTTGGATAATGAAGAATTAAGGTCTCTTGCTCTTAAAATTGCTGAGGGCCTTAAATTTGAAGGGAATATGGATTTGGATTTTATCTATGATTATAGTTCATCTAAGGTATATGCAATAGAAGCAAATACCCGTCCAAGTGGAACAAGATATTTGACTCAAGCTTCAAGTACAATCAATCCTCTTGAAAAACTTATTGATATGGCTACAGGTACTTTTAATATTGACGAAGTACGTGATGAAATTCAAAATTATTATACTGTAGAGATACCTGTCGGCACATTTAATGGTGAAATCCCAGATAAAACTTTCACATCCAAAGATTATGTAGTTCATGGACCGGAAAAATATCAAAGAATTACAATAAGATCTAAATCAAAAGAAGATTTAATTAAACGTGCAAAAGAGTTAACAGGTATGAATATAGAATTACCTAGAGAATAGTTAATATTAAAAATTATAATGAGTATTATATTTATTATTAGATATGTCAATAGTATATAAGTCATATTTTTATATTTTTCTATAAAATTTAATTTTAAATATTATTATAATTATTCTCTAGTAAATATTAAAATACCTTATTTTTATTTTGTAAAATTAAATTTATAAATTTTTTTTAGTTTTAATAAATTTTTATAGTATTCTTTTTCATTATTTTAAGACTTATATTTTTATTAAATGTAATTTTAGATAAAATTTTTTAAATTAATCTTTGTATTGTATTATAAAATTTTGGTCAAAGTGAATGTTTTTTTAATTAATATTTTAATCCTCTTGAATATTTTTTTTATTTTATTTAGTAAAATATTAAGTTTTAAATATTATTAACATCAAAGATTTTAATGTATTAAAATTAAAAAATTTTTGTGGTAAAATATGTATGCAAATTATATTTTGATATTGTTTTTTATAACAGTGTTTTCAACAATATTCTTTACATGGTATATTAAAAGAGTATTATTAAAAGCAAATATTACTGACAATCCTATTGTTAGTGAGCATCGTCATAAGACTGGAACCCCTACTATGGGTGGTATTGCTTTTTTATTTACAATACTATTAGTTTTATCTATTTACTATGAAAACAATTTAATTTTTAACACTGGTTTTGTTATGATTGCTGCAGGTATAATGGGGCTTATTGATGATTTGTTAGGTCTTAAAGTATCTGAAGTTCAAAAACTTGTAAAAAATATTACAGACCATGTTGTTCCGATTGGTTTGCTTAATCTTGAACCAGGTGCTGAAGCTAGAGTTGCATCTGATAAGGCAAAAGCTGAAGTTGATGATTTATTGAAAGCAAATAAATTAGAAGTAATTGCTGAACTTCCAATCAAATATGAAACTAGTGAACTTGAACAAATTATATCACAAATTTTTATCGGTGTTCTTCTTGCACTTACAGGTACTGTTACTACAATTGGAGGCTTTAATTTAGGTATTTTAGTCTACCCTGTTATCATTATAGCTATAATAGGTGCTGTTAATACTGTGAACTTGATTGATGGTATGGATGGTTTAGCTGCTGGAATATTATTTATTGCTTCATTTTCATCAATACTGTTCGGATTGATTAATGGAAGATTGGAGATTATTCCTTCATTTACCTTTATTTGTGGATTATGTCTTGGATTTTTAGTATTTAATAAATATCCAGCATCTATATTTATGGGGGATACTGGTTCTATTCTTCTTGGTGCAGGATATGCAACAGCTGTACTTATATGTGATATACCTTACTTTGGACTTTTAGCACTAGGTGTCCCAATCTTTTCTGTTATTGTAAGTTTACTTCACAGAGCACATTTAATCGAAATGCCTGTAGAGCCTTTACATCATACATTAAACTATAGGGGAATGTCTGAAAAGAAAATTATTTTACTATATTGGTCTATAACTGCAATTTTATGTGCTATCGGTTTAATTGCTGATTATTTCATTTTTATATAATTTTAATTTAATATTAAATCATATTATTATTTTTAGTATTTTTTTTTAATATTCTTTAGAATATTTAAGTGGAAATATTAAAAAATGGAAAGTTTTTTAAAATATTTCAAACATAAATTTAATAGATTTATTTTATTGGAGTAAAATTTTTATGGTGAATTTTAAATTATCTATTGATGAGTTAGCGACTCTTATTGGTGGAAAAATCATAACTTCTAATGATTATTATGATAATTGTGATTTTTCTGGTAAATTTGACTTTTTAGCTAATGCTAAAAAAGGAGATATAGTAATTCGTCATAAAATCAATGGTAAAGGTATTGAAATAGCAGCTTCTCATAAAATAGCTACACTAATTACCCAAAACCCTACAGATGATGCTATTGAAATGTGTCTTAAATTAAAATTTCCTCTTATTGTTGTAGATAAAATTGAGATTGCTAATGCATTTGCTCTTAAATGGGTTTTTGATAATTTTGATTTAAACTCTAAACGTGTTGCTGTTACTGGAACTAATGGAAAATCCACTACTTCTCATATGATATATCATATATTAAAATCTTCTAATTTTCATGTTTTTACCAATACTGATTCTCGAAGTGAATTTAACACTTTAATTGATCCAATGGTATCTAAAATGATTTATGAAGAGATTGAACAAAATGGGCCTCTTGATTATAGTGTTATTGAGGTTTCAGAAGTGCAAGGTTGGTTAGATGCTTTAATGCATGATCATGCATATTTAATGACAAATGCTGTTAACCCAGATGTAGGTATTATTACTAATATAACTATGGATCATATTGGTCTTGTTAATTCTATTGATGAAGTTTTAAAAGAAATTTCCGGTCTTGCTCATGGATTAAATAAAGGTACATTAATTTTAAATAAAGATGATGTTAATGTTTCCCATATTGAACCAAATGATGGTGTTAAAAAAATATTTTTCTCAATGGACAGTACTAATGTTTCAGGTAATGTAGTATTTGATGAAGATAAAAATATTGTACTTGTTGATAATAAGGAAATTTTAACTATTGATGATTTACCTTTTAAAACCAGTCATTTTATTCAAAATACTCTTGCAGCTATTGCTGCATGTGTTGCATTAGGTTTGTCATTAGATGATATAGTTAAAGGAGTTAAAACATATCAATCACTTAATCGAAGGTTTGTTAAATTAAATAATCATCCAGTTATTTATGATGATTTTGCTCATAATCCTGATGGTATAAAATCTACTGTTTATGCAGGTTTTAAATTATTATCTGAGAAGGGTAATTTATGGATAATTAATGCTATTCGAGGTTCACGGGGAGAAACTTTAAATGAATTAAATGCTGAAGCTTTAGTTGAAGTTATAAATAAAATATCTAATGAAGATAATCGGAAAATAAACCTTCTTTTATCTAATAGTGAGGATGTTGTAGATAATTTAAATATTGTAACTGAGGCAGAAAAAGATGTATTTTTAAATGTTCTTAATAATAATAAAATTGAATATACTCATTTTTCTAATTTAAAAGATACATTAAAGTATTCATTAGATAATGCCGCTGCAAATGATACTATTTTACTTATAGGGGCTCAAGGAATGGATCCTGCTGAAAATATCTTAGAACAGATTTTATAACTTTTATTTTTACAAGGGTTCATTTAATAAAATTTTCAGATTTATTTCTTATTTTTTATTTAAAAATTTATACATTCTATATTTTTTTCAAAAATTATATTAATTTTTATTAAACAGTATTTAAATAAAATTTTTTAAAAGATAGATAATATTATAAATAATAATCACCATATATACTTATAATGTAAAATATTGTTTCTTTATTATAATTTTTATTAAGAAATTAATATTTTATTTATATTAATGGTTTATTTATATTAATAATTATTAATTGAAATATTTTAAACCTTTAAATATATATTAAATATTTAATTAAACATTAACACTTAATTAAACATTTAATTAAATTATAAATTTATTTAATAGATTTATAAAAAAAATTATTAGTTATAGTGAAGTGAAATTCATGCTTATAAAAGTTCGAAGAGATACTTTAATTATTTTGCTATTAGCATTTTTACTTATCTTCAGCGGAAGATTATTAACTTATGTAGCATTTGCTTCTACTATTGAACAAGAACAAGGTATCCCGATAACTGGAATTCAAATTAAAGGAAATGATGTTATTCCTTTAGAAACAATTAAAGCTAATATAGCAAGTTCTGGTTTAAGGGAAGGTAGTTATATTGATGGTGATATGTTACGCACTTCTAAAAGGACATTACCACTATCTGAAGCAATCGATGATGCGCAAACATATGCTAAAAATTCGGTAATCCCTGGTACTACAGCTATGCCGATAGTAGCAGTTGATATTAAAGTTGATAATGAAACTGGAATTGTTACAGTTACAGTTGTAGAAGACTTTAATAAAGTATCTTTAGATGGTACTCCAGGTTCCATTTTTATTGGAAGTCATATTAAAGAGGCGGTAAATTGAAAAGATCAAAATTAATATTTTTTGTTTTATGTCTATTTATTACTTTAGCTTCTATAAGTGCAATTTCAGCTACTATGAATTGTATTATTATTAGTGACCCTACCGGTAGTGATCCTAATGGTGCCGCAGCAGGAAGTATGTCTTTTGAAGAGAACATGTTTCAATCTACCTTTGTAATGTCTACACAACATCAAATTTCTGTCCTTTCAGGGGGAGAAAGTGTTAAAGAAGATTTAAGATTAAGAATGGTTTGTGATGCATTAGCTAATATTCAGAATGGAGGTAGTGCTTCTTCTGCAGCATCTATTGCTAATTCTTATTCAGGAATGAGGATGATTGTAGGAGGTCCTAATATAGGAATCGCTGTAGGAGGTTCTTTTGATGCATATTTAATTGTTGAAGAAGATGATGGATCTTATAGTGTGTCCTATTATGGTGGTGGTTTAGCTGTAATTCCTCCTGGAAAAAAAGGAGCTATTTTTCACATAAGAGATAGTCCAGGTTCTGGTGGAGGAGCTGCAGGAGCTAGAAAAGCAATTGCAACTGAAATTGCCAAAGAACTAAGAGATGGATATCCTGCTACTAAGATTATGGGTACCGTATTTAAAATGGTAGCAACACAAACAGGAGAAGTTTATGGTGGAGGTGCAAATAACCTTTACTGTGGAATAACTACTGGTGATATGTTTACTCCTGATGAATTAAATCAAAAAGGATTTAATATGGCAGATGAGTATTCTAAAGTCTGTCCAAAATGTGGATGGTCTATTGCTTTCCCTTCGGCTGAAACTTATGATGTATGTCCATTCTGTCAAGTTCCATTACAAACAATATATGCTTATGAAGCATTAGAAAGTACTCTTACAGTAAGTGATAATAATGCAAATGTATTTGTTTATGGTAGTGACGAACAGGGGCTTGCTTCTACTACAACACTTGTTGTACAATCTGAAGTTCAAAAAAGTGGATATAGTTCTACTAAGATTGCATCTGCAATTAATAAAGCAATAAACAATGGTATTATTGTTGGAGTTAATTATGTTGAAGCTAAAGATATAAACATTAATAAGAATGCTAAATCAGTAGGTGTATACTTTACTTCCCTACCTAATGAAAGATCATCTCCTCCATGGAATTTACCTATAAATACTTTCGTATTGAATATTTTAGGTGCAATTCAGACAGTAATTGGAATTGTAATAGTAATTCTAGTTATATTTAGAGGTAGATTGCTCAAATCTTTCCAAAATAGATCAAGATAATTTTTTTTTATTTTATTTTATTTGAGTGATATTATGGCTTTGATTTTAATTAGGGGAGATAATAAAACAAAAATTTTTAATGCAATTGAAGATGTTGAAAAACATGCTTGTTTAAAAATAATTTCAACACCTAAATCTTTAGATTCTAGTGTAGCAGATAAAATAGTTTCAAAAATTTTAAATGCAGATTTAAAATCAGTTTCAAAAGTAGCTGTTGCATTTAGAATTGAAGAACATCCTACAGTAGCTATTTCAAAAATTAGGTCTATTCATCCTCCAGCTCATATTACAGTGGTAAGTGATGAATATGAAGTATATAATGAATTGTTAGATATTTTAGAAAACTCTACTAATTTCAACAATAGTAATTCTAAAATTACTAATACTCATACAATTGATTATAAACAAACAAAACCAATTGATTATTAAAATTATCAATTTTTTTATTTTCTTTTTTTTTAAAATTATTTTTTAATTAACTATTTTATATTTATCAAATTTTGAAATTAAATTTTATAGACTCTTTTTCAATCATTTAAAATATTTATTTAATTTATCTTAAAAAAGCAATTATATATTAAAAATTAAATTAATTTAAAAATTATTTATTATATTAAAATAGTTTAAATATATCTAAAAAAAGTAATTTTATAGTTATATTAATGATAATATAAGTAAAAAAAGATAAAAAAAGTATTATAAAATATTTAAGTTTTATTTTTTAGATTTTTTAATTTTTACAAGACTTCCTATGGTATTTACATCACTAGAAATATTTTGGAATGATTTTAAATCAATATTTTCATTTTTTTCAATAATCTTAATATTTAATGCTTTTTCCAATTTACGTGCGAGTTTTAAATCAGGATCCATTTTTTCAGTTTCAATTTTACTAATAACAGAAACTTTTTCGAATATTTTTTCTCCTAACTGTTCTCTTGAAAGATTATTAGATTCACGAGCATTTCTAATAATGGTTCCATAATTTTCAACTAATTCCTCTGTAGGTTCATCATCTTTTCTATAGTTCCTTGAAGGTTTATTAGTTCTTTTTTTAGTTTTACCTTTTTTCTGCATATATTGACTAGGCTTTGGAACTTTTTGGATTTTTCCGAATTTAGAACAATCTTTACAAACGTCCATAGGAGCCCCATCAATTTTTACCCTAACTGGTTTACCATTTATAGGTTTACCACATAATTCACAATCCATATTTACTAATTGTTTTTTCCTTTTTTTATACTTTACTAATATTGTATATTTAAAATTCATTCTTTTTATTTAATTTTATTTTTATGACCTAATTTTAAAATTAGCATTTAATTTTCAATCCTTAATAATATAATTATATTTTTTAAATTTTTATTTGAATTATTATTATAGAATTAATTAGAATTTATTTAGTTTATGTTTTGAATTTTTTTTATTAGTTTAGTTGTTTTTTAGTTTCTATTTCCTTTTATGGGTCTTTATTTTTTTTAATCCCTATTTTTATTTTTTTTAAAATATATTTTAACAAAGTATATATATTATTGTTACCTATTTTTATATGAATATAAGACATTTATTTTTATGATATAATAGGATATAACTATTGATAAATTAGTTTAATATTTTATAAAAGGGGAGTGTTTTCTAATGGCTGAAAATACTGAAGATTCTTCACAAGCATTACTTTTAAAAATTGAAGAACTTAAAGATGAGTTAAACATGCTTAAAGAAGAAAATAGCAAAACTAAACGCAATCTAATGTGGAAAGTTAGAAAATTAGAAAAAGATAAAGTTTTAACTGAAAATGAAAAAATTAGATTAGAGAGGGAAGTAAAATCTTTAAGAGCGGAAGTTGAAAGATTCAGGTCACCTCCACTTGTCCTTGCAACGATTAATGAAATCATTGATGATACTAGAATGACAGTAAAAAGTAGTACCGGACCAAATTTTTTAATTAATTATTCTAAATTCTTAGACCCAAAATTATTACAGCCAGGTGCAAGAGTTGCTTTAAATCAACAAACTTTTGGTGTTGTAGAAGTTTTACCTTCAGAAAAAGATGCTAATGTTTCTGGAATGGAAGTAGAAGAAAAACCCTCAATAAGTTATGATGATATTGGTGGTTTAGAGGATCAAATAGTAGAGGTTAAGGAAACTGTAGAATTACCTCTTACAAAACCTGAATTATTTAAAGAAATTGGTATAGACCCACCTAAAGGTATACTATTATATGGTCCACCAGGAACAGGTAAAACATTACTTGCAAAAGCTGTTGCTAAACAAACTAATGCAACTTTTATTAAAATTGTTGCATCTGAATTTGTTAAAAAATATATTGGGGAAGGTGCAAGACTTGTACGTGAAGTATTTGAACTTGCAAAAGAAAAAGCTCCTGCAATAATTTTTATTGATGAAATTGATGCTGTAGCAGCTAAAAGACTAAAAAGTTCTACAAGTGGTGATAGGGAAGTACAAAGAACTTTAATGCAACTACTTGCTGAACTTGATGGTTTTGAATCTCGTGGAGATATTGGTATAATAGGTGCAACAAACAGGCCAGATATATTAGATCCTGCACTTTTAAGACCTGGAAGATTTGATAGATTTATTGAAGTTCCAGAACCTAACGAAGAAGGTAGACGTGAAATTTTAAGTATTCATACTTCAAAAATGAATCTTGATAAAGAAGCAGATTTAGATTTACTGTCTACTTTAACTGATGGTTGTTCTGGTGCAGATTTAAAGGCAATATGTACTGAGGCAGGTATGTTTGCAATAAGATCTGAACGTAAATATGTAACTGTAGCTGATTTTATGGATGCAATTGAAAAAATCATGGGTGCTAACCATGATGAAGAATTCCAAAAAGAAGCAGGAGTTATGTTTGGTTAAACAATTTTAGTTTTTTAAGGCCTGTGATGAACCCTATGAGCTCTGATATGTGATGAATGATGGGCGAACTGAGGCCTTTTATTTTTAATATATATGGGATTATATGAATAATATAGGAATATAAATTTTATAAGGTCCAATAAATGTCTTAATAGAAATCATTTAAAATATATTGCAATATTTTTTATGGTTTTATACATTTATCCTATTTATTGCGCCGAAAACTAGTTCCACAGTATTTATTTTAAAGTTTTTAAGCAGAATTACAGCTCCTATAATGTGTTTTTTCATTTCGAAGGATATTTTTACACAAGTAATGTTCATGCCTATATAAAAAGATTATTTATATTCGCTATAATTTCTTATATACCCTATGCTTTATGCTTCTCAGGAAATTTTATTCCAATTTATTTGGTTAAAGGTACTGTAGTTCCTACTACTATAATTCCATACGGACCAATATCTATTACATATCCTTTATTTTTAAATTTTATCAATTCCACTTTAGTTGTATGTGAAAACAGTATGTTTTTCACTTTATTTTTAGATTTGATAAGTATATTTTTATGGGACAAAATCAATATTCCAGTTTGGGCTAAATTTTTAATTACCCTTGTATTAATGTATCTTGCTTCATTTTCAGATTATTCTTATTTTGGAGTCTTATTTTGTTTAGCATTTTATTTTTTAAGAAACAAACCATGGTTCTAATTTATTTCATTTTCTATAATTTCACTTTTATACATATTTCATGTATCACCAGATAATCCTTTTATTTTTTCTTGGTCTATTGAATTTATGCCTGTTCGAATTGGTGTATTTTTAACTCCTCTTCTTTTGTTGTTCTTTAATGGTGAAAGTGGTAGTAAATCTTCCTTTAATAAATGGTTTTTTTATATTTTCTATCCTGCTCATTTATTATTAATAGGTTTGCTAGCTACTTTTATCGGAGCATATGTTTAATAGGATTTATTTTTCTTTTTAAATCTCTTTTAATACATTAATTCATTTTTTTATATAAGATGGTTCTAATTTATTTTTTTTTTTAATATTTTCTTTTTACTTTTTTAAAATTATTCTTTTTTAGGGTTAATTTTTAGTCTAAATTTTATTTTTTTATTTCTTATTTTTATTTTAATAATATTTTTTTTTTTAAAAATTTTATTAGAAATACTTAAAAATCAATAACTTATTTAAACTATTTTAATAAATATTTAGTTAATGATATTTGATGATGATAATGAATTAATGGGAAATGAAGAAATATTATATGAAGGTAAACCTAGTTTTTTATTCACATGTAAAAATGTAATAATAGGTTTCGTTGTGGTAGCTTTTATATTGGGCAGTACCCTTACAATTCTTAGCACTATCTCTGATTTAGAAGTATATTCTTTTGATTCATTGAGATATCCGATTGCCCAATATGTAAGTTTGGCGATTTACGGATTTATATTTCTAATCATAATATGGAGTATATGGAATTTAGTTAATTGGTATTCTATTAATTATATTGTTACTAATGGAAGAGTAATTACCAAATCTGGTATTATACGTGAACAGAAATCCTATATGTCTTTTAAAAATGTTCAGGATATTAATGTGTCACGTTCAGTATTGAATAAATTATTTGGTGTAGGTACTGTCGTTGTTTCAAGTGCTTATGATAAAGGAGATGTAGTTTTAAAAAATATCAGGTCTCCTCAAAAAGTTGAAGAAATAATCTTTCAGGGTATGTATTCATCTTCAAATTTTAATAATATGAATTTTCCTAATAATAATTTTTATCCTGGGAATAATCATCCTTACAATCCATATCAAAATCCAAATAATCCAGATTATCAACAACCTTATTCCAATCAGCCATATCCTCAGCAGTATGGAAGAAATATTAAACAAAATTATTATAATAATCATTATAATCCAGAAGAAGAATATAATAAAGGTTTTGATGATCCATTGTTAGGATTAAGTAATGAACCTTTAAGTAATAACCCTAAAGATAATGAGTTATATTATAATGATTATCAAGTTAAAGAAGGATATGATGAGAATATCCATAATCCTCAGGGTAATTTTGGATATAATAGTAGAGTAAATAATAATTATCCTCCTCAAAATGGAAACTACGACCATAGGAATATTCATAGTTCTCAATCTAATATAGTCTACCAAGGACACTCATTTAAAGATGATTATAGACAGGGTAATGATTCTCAAAATCCTCAAAATTATACTTCTCATGAGTATAATTCTAATTTAAGAGGAAATGTTGATAATAGGCCTCATTATCCTCCTCATGAAGGAAATTTCCACAATCACAATAGAGATAATAATTATCATAATCATAATTTAAATCATTATGAAGGTAATAGAGATTATCAGTATAATAATCAATATTCTAAACATAACAATTTTAATCAGGAAGAGTATAATAAAGACCAATATGTTTCAGAAAAAGAAAAGGACACACATACTAAAAAATCTGCTGAAAAAAAGAACAGAAAATCAGTCCTTGCAAAACATGCTCGTAAATTTAAAAAATAATTATTTTATTTTATATACAATTTATTTTTAAGGTATTTTAATGACTTTTGACTTTGATGTTGCAATTATTGGTGGAGGACCAGTAGGTTCAAGTTTAGGATATGAACTTCAAAAAAAGGGATTGTCTGTAGCTATTTTTGAGAAAAAGAAAAATATTGGTTTACCACTTCAATGTGCAGGTATTTTAAACAAATCTATTTTTGAAGTAAATGAATTACCCGAGGATTTAATATTAAATTATGTAAAAGGAGCTTATTTACATACAGTTAATCAAACAATGAAAGTTCAAAAAGATTCTCCAGAAGCATATATTATTGATAGAGTAGGCTATGATCAATTTTTACTTAACCGTGCTATAGATAGTGGGGTTAAAGTTTTTATGCATCATAAAATAACTGATTTAGATATTAATAAGGGAACAATAATTTCTAATGATTGCCAATTCAGTGCTAGAATAATTGTTGGTGCAGATGGACCAAATTCTATTGTTTCTGATAAAATAGGTAATGATTTTAAATATTTTTCTGCTGCTCAATATTTAGTTAAATTATCTAATGAAGATATGGAAAATTTAGATAATGATTATGTAGACCTTTTTATTAATGGGAATATTACTCCAGGATTTATATGGTCTATTCCTCTTAAAAATAATTTATTTAGAGTAGGTTTATTTTCTAAAAAAAATTATACAGATGAACTAGATATTTTAAATAATTTTTTAACAGGCAGCGGAGAATTTCAAAATAATAATTTAAATATTAAAGATTATAAGGTTCTTGAAAAATATCATGGAGTAATACCTAATTATAATAAAAATAAAATTCTTGCAAAGGGTCGTGCTATTTTAATTGGAGATGCTGCTAGTCAAGTAAAACCTACTACCGGCGGAGGACTTATCTGTGCTTTCAATTGTTTAGAATTCACATCAGAAATAATCAATACAGCTATAAAACAAAGGAATATTGATTATTTAAAACATTATCCTGAAGAATGTAAGAAATTGTATTTTGCCGAATTTTCAAATGAAATTAAAGTCCATAAAACCTTAAGTCTAATGTCTGATAAAGGTTTTGATTATCTCTTTAAAAAAGTTAAAGAAAATGATGGAGAGAGAATAATCTCTGAGTATGGACATATGGATAATCAGTCTGTTTTAATTAAAAAATTTATAAAAGAAGGTTTGTTACATAAAATTACACTTAAAGCTATTAAAAATAAAATGAGTAAAATATGGAGTAGTTAGTATAATATAAAAATTTTTAAATTCTATTTTCTCAACATTTATGATACTACTATTTCTATATATTTTATTATTAACTTTATAATTAGTTGGAGGAATATTATGGAATTATTTTTAATTCAATCACAAGAACATGATTTCTTACCTCTTGCTGAATTAAATGCAGTTATAGAATCTGAAGGATTTAATTGCAATGTTAAAAAATTGCGTTCTGGTTTAGTAATAGTAGATTCAATTAATCCAAATGATTTTGACTATGTTTATCAAAGATTAACTCAACGTTTAGCTTACACCCATCAGATTAATCATATACTTTTAAAAACTACTTTACAAGATTTAGATTCTAGGATATCTACACTAGATTGGAATAGTATAATAGAAAGTTCTTTTGTTGTAAGAGTTAAAACATATGATAGTGATGCAGATGTTGTTGCAATTGAAAGGCGAATGGGAGGTTTAATTTTAGAAAATTCTACTAATCTTAAAGTTAATCTTACTAAACCTAATATTACAATACGTATAATTATCTATAAAGATGATGTTTATCTAACTTGTGAAGAATATATTTTAAATAAAAAATATTTCCAAGATTTTAAACCACATAAAAGACCATTTTTCCATCCAGGATGTATGTCTCCTAAGCTTGCTAGATGTATGGTTAATCTTTCTAGGATTAAAACAGACCAATTATTACTTGACCCTTTTTGTGGAACTGGTGGAATGCTTATTGAAGGAGGATTAATTGGAGCTCGTGTAGTTGGATGTGATATTGATTGGAATATGAAAAATGGTTCGGCTATTAATTGTGAATATGCAGGTGTTAAAGATTTTAAAACATATAAAGTAGATATTAATGAGCTTAAAATGTATGAATTATGTGATGCAGTTGTAACAGATCCTCCATACGGTATTTCTACAACAACAGGAGGTAGGGATTCTCTGATTTTTAAGGACTTTTTAATTTCAATCAAAAGAAACATGAAAGATGATGCTCTTTTAGTTATGGCAAGTCCTCATTTTGTAGACATTGATCAGTTTTTAGAGGAGATTGGTTTTGAAGTTTTAGAGAGATATGAAATTAGAATGCATAAAAGTTTAACACGTATTATTTCAGTTATTGCTCAGATCAATTAGAATATTTTAATCTTATTGTAAATTTAAAAAATAGTTATTATAATAATATAATAGATTTATAGTAATGTTATTAGACCTATAAAAATATTATACTATTATTGTTTTATAGTTTTTTAAAGACAGGATATAATAAATAAAATTATTTTCAAAGAAATTTATTTATCTTAAAAAATTAATTGATTTAATTATGATTTTATCCTGCTTTTAATTCATTTTAATAATTTGGTTTTTATTACGCCTTAAAATATAAACTTAAATTATTTTTTTAAATTTATTTATTCTAAAGCATAAAAAATAATATATGAAAATATATATAAATATAATTCTATCAATTTTTTAATGGTTATTTTAAAGGATAAAGTTCGCATTTATATGAATATAATAATTTAAGTATATATATTAAAAAAACTTATTATTCTTATTAAAACAATTCTAAAAACATAATTTTTATATAAATTTATTATTATGTATTAACATAATTTGATTAACAACTTTATTATAATTTCATTTATTAGTTAAGAATACATGTGGTCAATATGAAAATAAACATTTTAGATACAACATTAAGGGATGGAGAACAAACTCCTGGAGTTAGCCTAAGTTCAAACGAAAAATTACGTATTGCAAGAACATTAGATGATATTGGGATAAATATTATTGAAGCAGGTTCTGCAATTACATCTGAAGGAGAACAACAAGCTATTCGCCAGATTACTAATCAAGGATTAGATGCAGAAATTGCAAGTTTTGCACGTTCACTCCAAAAAGATATTGATTCATGTATAGATTGTGGAGTAGATACTGTTAATCTGGTCGTACCAACAAGTGATATTCATATTGATTATAAACTTAAATCTACTAGATTACAGGTTCAATCTGAAATGGTAGATAATATTGAATATGCTAAAGACCATGGTTTAAAAGTTGAATTATCTGCTGAAGATGCAAGTAGGACAGATTTAAATTTTCTTAAAGAAACTTTTAAATTAGCATTAGATGCTAAAGCAGATAGGTTATGTCCATGTGATACTGTTGGAGTACTTACTCCTGAGAAATCTTTTGATTTCTTTAGTCAACTTTCAGATTTAAACGGAAAACTCAGTGTACATTGTCATAATGATTACGGTTTAGCAGTTGCAAACTCATTACAGGCAATAAGAGCAGGTGCAACAGAAGTTCATGGTACAATTAATGGAATAGGAGAAAGAGCAGGGAATGCATCTCTTGAAGAAATTATAGTTGCCTTAAATAATCTATATGAAGGGCAATATTCAACAGATATAAAATTAAATCAATTATACAATACTTCTATACTTGTATCTAGATCTACTGGTGTTTATATTCAACCTAATAAAGCTATTGTTGGTGAAAATGTCTTTGCACATGAATCTGGTATTCATGCTGATGGGGTAATTAAAAATGCTTCTACTTATGAATCAATTACTCCAGAACTTCTTGGAAGGCATAGGAAATTTGTAGTAGGAAAACATACTGGAACTAAAGGTTTGAATAATCGCCTACTGGAACTGGGTATTGAAGTAAATAAAGAACAGTTAAATAATATATTCAAACAGGTAAAAGACTTTGGAGATAAAGGAAAATGTCTTACTGATGTAGACTTGCAGGCTATTGCAGATAATGTTTTAGAAAAGGATATGGAACAAAAAGTCAATCTTGAAGAAGTTACAATAGTTTCTGGAAATAAAATAACTCCAACTGCATCTGTCAGACTTAAAATTGATGATGATGAAATTTTAGCTGCAGGTATAGGTTTAGGTCCTGTTGATGCTGCTGTTAATGCTGTTAATAAATGTATCAATGAATTTGCAGATGTAAATTTAGATGAATATCATGTTGATGCAATTACAGGAGGTACAGATGCATTTATTGATGTAATTGTTAAGGTTAGTATGGATAATCAAATTATTTCTGCAAGAGGAACAGATTCTGATATTATTAATGCAAGTATTGAAGCATACTTAACAGGAGTAAATAGATTATTTGAAAATGCAGATAAATTATAATAATTTTTCTTTTCATAGAATTTTTATATTTCGTTAATAATTTCTTAAAAGTTTTTTTTACTTATATAATTAGTTAGGAGATAATAAATTGGATAATATTACAGGTAATATTCAAATATTAGGATATAAAGGTGAAATTAAAAGTATCCCTAATATTTTAGATAAAATTAATAAAATTAAAGATCAGTGTTGCGATGACTGTGTTATTCAATTATTAGATGCTAGAGCTATAGCTGGTAAAAAACATGTTCTTCACGGAATTATTCAGGCTATTGAGGCATTTAATAGAGGGACTAATTTAGCTAATGATTTAGGTATAGAAATATGTATAAGGATTTCAGCACAAAGACAGATTTCAAAGGCTTTAAAATTTCTTGGTTTATATGAGGGAAAAATGAATATTTGCATAGTCATGATTGACTGTCCAGATTATTTTATTGACCAATTAAATGATATTTTTGATAGAGATGATAGTGTATTTGATGCAGATATTCAATATTTAAAAGACCTTTATAATATTTCAGATAATCAACTACAATCAATATACATGGAAGACCTATTAATTGATAAAACTACAAGTTTAATTGTTGATGTTTAATATGAAAAAAATTTTTCTTAAAGAATATATTCTATTAATCTAGGTTTTTTAATGTAAATTATATAAGAAAGATGAAAAATGGTGTTTTAGATGGATTTAAAATTTAAACAACCTTTAGGTGAAACTAAAAAGATCATGTCTAAAGTTGCAATTGGAAAAACACCACTTGCTGATAAAGATATTTCATTTAAAGATATAGCTGAATATAAAATATTAGATTTGACCCATCATAATCTTTGTCAATTAGTTAATAGTGGAAATGGAGCAATATTCATAGCTATATCCTCCATTACAGGTACTCTTCTAATACCTGATATGGGTGCATGGCATGGGTTTAAACAAATTGCTAAATTTTTAAATATACCTTTTATAAATATCAAAACTAATTTAGGTTTAATAGATCTTAAATCATTAAAGGACACTATTAAAAATCTTAATAATGAAAAAAGAAATGGATTAATACTTACAAGTTTTGCAGCTTATACAGCTGAACAGAATATAAGTGAAATTTCAAAAATATGTAAGGACTATAACATAGTTTTAATAGAAGATGCTTCAGGTTCTATAGGTGACCTTCAGGGAGGTCTTTCAGATGGAAATTTATCAGATATTATAGTTTGTTCTACTGGCTCTCCTAAAATACTAAATGTCCAGGATGGAGGATTTATCTCAACTAATGACCAGTCAATATTTACAGAGAATAAAATTTTAATAAATTCATTTAAATCTAATGAGATTACTGCTAGTGGAATAGCAACAGAATTATCCTATGCTTCACAAAATCTTGAAAATCTTATTAAAGCAACTTCATATATTAAAAGTAATCTTGATAATGTAGTTCACTCAGATAAAAGAGGAATTAATATAATTTTAAAATCTGACAATAAAAACTTGGCTTATAATTTAAAAAAAGAATTACAATTAGATAAACATAGTATGATTACTAAATGTCCTAATTATAATAGACTTAAAATAAAAGGAGTAGCTATTGAAATTAAAAACTTAGATTATTCAGAGTTAAATAAAGAAAATTTAGATAATATTATTGAAATAATTAGTAAATATCAGTGAGATAGTTTTTATAAAAATTTTAATTATTAGTATTATAAGTATCTTTTTTGAAAAAACTGTCTAATGTTGTTTGTTTTGTATGTAACATTTCATTTAAAAGAGTACTTGTCTTAATATAACGACTTAACGGAATTTTTAAGTTTTCACTAACATATCTTACTGCTGATTTAAGGTCTTCAAATTCTTTATATGGTTTTGACATAGCTTTTCTCATACATTCACGAACATTAAATACTCCCATTGGAACATAACCTCTATGAGCTTCTCTTAAAACAAGCAGTCCACTTTGTAGTTTCATTTTATTTAATGCATCTAATACTACCATTTTACTTGTATAATAACATCCACCTACAGTAGAATATTCTTTTTTATCAGTATTTGTTTCATAATCTGCATATATTAACTCTTCATTTTGCATAACTTTATAAAATGCTTCAATCCATTCATATTGCCATTCTGTAGGTGTTAATATTATACCATAATAGTTATGAAGGTCATCATTTTCATAAACTCGATATGTGTCTAAAATATTATGTTTACGAACCTGTTTAAGTAAAGTATCTGCAAGAGAAGAATCTACAGCAGTAATAGACCATCTAGTTGGTACAAGTTTTCTATTTTTTCCTATTCCCATAGCACCTACTGAGAATGCTTTCTGTATTTGTGAGAATGGTACATTTTTATCATGTAAACTACTTACAGCATTTGTTGCATTTAAATCTGTATCATAAAAGGATTTTTCAAGTTGTCTATCCCATTTTACTGCTTCAATATCAAAATTTTCTAGTATTGCACTTGGTCCATGAGGCATAGATTCATCTGATATAGAAGCTCCCGTAGGTCTTTTTTTAAAATTAGCTTCTGCATCTGTAGATTTTGATGCAAGGGATATGTCTTGAAGTTTTTCAACAAAAGGATTTTCTAAATCTTTAATTCCAATTAATTGTTTACCTCTTACTAGATTCATCCTATAATTTAAAATATCCTTTTGGCTTTTATTTTGATCTAACCAGGACTCAGGAGAATCCATAATATAAGTGTCTCCAAGTTGATTAGCCATCATTGGCCCTGCATATACTTTTGGATAAGACCAACGTCCGATAAATACTGATGGGGGAGTACTACCTTCAAGGTCCCTACCAACTTTAACAGATTTCATATGAATATCTTTAGTTAATCTTTCCAGATATGCATTTTTTGAAGTTCTTTGGTTTCTTCCTTTCATAATTTCAATTTTATTATTTATAAAAAAAGTAATTTAAATTATAATCTTAACTTTTAATGATAACATTAGTATATAAATGATTAAAGCTAATAAACTCATAATTATTAGAATAATAATTATTAAAAATACTTTTTCTCCAGTAGTAAATTTCCTTCTAACAGGAAGATCTGGTTCAAGTTTATACCATAAAAAATTAATAGATTCTTGAATATTACAAATAGTCCATATTGGTCCAATTATAGGGATAAAAATAAAAATAAATGTATTTAAAATTGAAGAATATGATTCTATATCTTCTTTGTATAATATTTTTTCATATTTATGGATTAATAAATAAAACATAATCCATCTAACAAATGGTATTAGAAAACCAATAGTACGTAGTACAGGATGAATATTTTGGTTTAATTTATTTTTTAAAAGAGAATTAGTTTTATAGTACCACCAAATACGGTATAATCCAGAACCCATTATTAAAAGGAGAAGTAATCTTCTAATTAAAAGAACATCTGAATAAATAATTTTGTTCTCATTAGCAGTATTTTCTTCATTAATACTAGATATATTATTTTCAAGTACTTTTCTATCTATATTATTTAATTCAGAATTATGTTCTGGGGATACATAAGTATTTAATAAATGATTACGTGAAATATCAGGATTATCCTGCCAAGTATGACAATATGGACATTTATTGGTAGTTCTATCTATTTTTTTACCACAACCAATACAATATTTAGTTTTAGTACCATTCATTTTATCATTCTTCAATTTAACTTTTTTTTTAAAATTTTGATTATCATAATAAAAATTAAAAATAAAAAAATATTTTTTTATTTTAATCAATTTTTAAGCAAATTCAATTGTACTAGGTGGTTTATCACTTATAGAAAGTGACACGTGTGTTACTTCAGATATTTCAGATGTAATCCTTCTAGATATGGTTCTTATAAGTTCCCATGGAACTTCTGGTACATATGCTGTCATCGCATCAAATGAAGCAACCATTCGCACTACGACTAAATATCCAAAGTCTCTTTGATCACCTTTGACACCGGTAACTTTAGTGTTAGTTAATGCAGCAAAATATTGCCATAATTCTTTGTCAAATTCTGCTTTTTCAACTTCTTCTCTAACAATTGCATCAGCTTCCTGACAGATTTGAATTTTATCACGGGTTAACTCTCCAATAACCCTAACTGCTAAACCTGGACCTGGAAATGGTTGGCGATGAATTATCTCATCAGGTAAACCTAATTCACTACCAATTTCTCTAACTTCATCTTTATATAATTCCCGAATAGGTTCAACGACTTCTAAAACCATACCACTTGGGAGTGCAATATTATGATGGGATTTAATTTTTCCTTTAGTTTCAATCCAATCTGGAGCAATAGTACCTTGAATAAGATATTTTGCATCAATTTTTGAAGCTTCTCTTTCAAAAACATCAATAAATTTTTTACCTATGATTTTTCTTTTTTCTTCAGGATCTGTAACCCCTCTTAATGCTTCTAGAAATTCATCTGAAGCATCTACATAAATAAAATTTAATCTCTCTTTGAAAGTGTTAATAACTTGTTCTGCTTCCCCTTTTCTAAGCAATCCATGATTAACAAAAATAGCAGTCAAATTATCGCCAATGGATTCACCAACAAGAACAGAGCAAACTGAACTATCGACACCTCCAGATAAAGCTATAACAGCTTTTTCATCATTGATTTCATCTTTAATTTTTTTAACTGCATCATCAATAAACTCTTTAGGACTTAACATGAATATGCCTCTAAAATAGATTTAAAAAATGAAATAATTATTCATCATCAGATTCAAAATTATCAACTAGTTCTAAAATAATGGATTCAAGACCATTATCATTACCAGCTTCAATTGCTTCAATGATATCATCGTATTTAACATATTTTTCTATTTTAAAACTTTTTTCTCCAATACCTGAAATTCTAAAGTCGTATGCAGTATCACCTACAGGTACTTTAATCTGTTCTCTTTTAAGTTCTTGTTTGTATTTTAAAGATTTGTTTTTTAAATCATCTATATTATCAATCATATTTATTCCTCTATATTTTTTTTTTTATTAATAATTAATTTGAATTTTATTAATAATCATAATCTACTTTTACAGATTTCATAAAAGTTTAAAAATACTTCATCTCCTTTTGGAGTAGTGTGTACTTCTGGATGGAATTGTATTCCATAAATATCTTTATCTAAATGTTTCATGGCTTCGATTTTACATACATCAGAATCTGCCAGTGATTTAAAATTTGAAGGTAAGGTTTTTACTTCATCTTTATGAGAAGTCCATACATCCATTACAGGAGCTAATCCTTTTAAAAGTTCTTCTTCGTCATGTATTTGTATTTGTACTTGAGCATAACTTTCAGTTTCAGATGTTTCTACTTCCCCATCAAATTCAAGTGCAATTAATTGATGACCTAAGCATATACCTAATATAGGAATGTCTAAGTTTTTAATATATTCTCTACTATTTCCACTTAAATCAATAGATGGACCTCCACCTAAAATTAAACCAATAGGCTTTTTTTCTTTAATTTCATTAAGACTTAATGTGTTATCTACAAGTTCACATGGAATTTTTAAGTTTTCCAAGCTTCTTTTGATTCTATGATTGTATTGGCCTTTATTATTAATAATTATAATTTTCATATTTCTCGCCAAGATTATTATAATTTAGATAAATATATTAAAAATATATCATTTTTTAAATTATATATATGTATGTATATATTATAATAAAATATTATATTAGTGGCACTTTCAAAAAATTAAGTAATCTTTAGAAAATTCTATTCTCTTCATCCCAAAACTTTACTCTTATGATAAATTTTGTGAATTCTTTTATTTTATTTTTAACAATTTATTTTATATAGAAATAACTTCTATATTAATGGCCTATTATATTATTAAATTTTAAGTTTTCAATGTATTTTACAAATATTTTATATACTAGGTTATCTAATATTATATTATGGAAGCACAAGATTTAATTTTTATTTTAATATCATTAATATTTGCTATTGTTTTATTCTATTTGTTTGTCTGGTTATTACCAGTTATAGCAGTAGTTTTAATAGCATTTTTCTTATATATATTTCTTAAAAATAGATATAACGACCGTATATAAAATTTTATTTAATTTATCTATTTTTTATTTTAATTTTTTTTTAAAATTATTTTGTATTGATTTTTTTCATTGAATTTTTTATATTTTTAGTAATAATAGTTTAATCAGTATATAATATAAAATATTTTAATATTATTTGACTAAAATTAAAGTTTTAGGATTTAGTAAGGTGTGTTTTTTTAGTGTCTTTCAAAATCTAAAAATTTTTTACAAAATCCCTATTAAAGATTTTATTTTAAAAATAAAGACAGAAATTATTAAAAAAATTTATTTTAGGTGAACACATTTATTTTTGAAAGTATTTTTGTTGGACATAAATATGTATTTAAACTAATTTTAATATAATATTTTTATGATATTTAAAAACCAACGTAACACTAATATAGAAATATTAAGAATTATATCAATATTATTTATTTTATTTTTTCATTTTTTAATATTTGATTTGGATAAGTTTCATTATACTTTTTCAAATCCAAATATGTATGTTGTATATTTTTTGGGGATTTTAGGTAAATTAGGTGTAGATATTTTTATTTTAATTTCTGCCTATTATATGATAGAATCCACATTTACGATTAAAAAATTATTTAAATTATGTGGGGCAATTTATTTTTATTCATTTATATTTTTTGTAATGGCTATAATAATTATTACACCTGCTCATATGAGTATTTCAGATTTTGGTCAAGGTCTTTTGCCTATTAGCCATAGTGCATATTGGTTTATGACATGTTATATTATATTAATGTTATTTTCTCCTTATTTAAATAAATTAATTAAAGGATTATCAAAAAAATCTTTTTCTAAAATAGTATTATTATCACTCTTTTTATGGTCTATAGTTCCTACTATTATTCCTCCTATGACTTCATATCCTGTTCAAAATATATTTGTAGGTAATAATTTTCAATATTCTCAGTTAATTTGGTTCTTTGTACTATATCTGGTTGGAAGTTATATTCGTTTATATTTTAATTTAGATAAAATAAGCAATAAAAAATTAATTGGAGGATTTATAATTTCAATAATTATATCTTTTATTGGAAATTGTTATTTTGGTATGATGGATTTTAATACTTCTACTAATTATTGGTGGAGTTTACCTATGTTCGGTGTTATGGAGGGATCAATAGGATTTTCATTTTCTTTAGAGAATAAATTCTTTATAATGACTGCTGCAATATGTTTACTTTTAATTTTCTTAAAAAGAAAAGAATTTTCAAATAAATATATAAATTATATAGCTGGAAGTGCATTTGGTGTTTATTTAATTCATGACAACCTTTTTTTCCGTCAAATATTATGGGGGCACTTAGGTATAAATTCTTTTTATAACAGTCCTTATTTCATTTTAATAATAATTGGAGTGGTATTGGGAATTTATATAACTTGTACTTTTATTGATATTCTTAGAAGATCAACTATAGAAAAAGTATGGATATATATAATTGATAATAAGCTCAATTTTATTTCTAATTGGATTGAACGTATAAACGATTCCTTTAATGAAAAATTTTCATAATTTTAAATTTCTTTGAAACATTTCTTTATGAAAAATGTATTTTTTTTAATTAGAAATAAAATAATATTTAGGGGTCTGAAATTTTTTGCTTAAAAATCGGGCTAAAATCTCTTATTTTTTATATTTATAAGATTCATTAATGATAATTCATAAAAATACAATTTAATTTTCATTTTAATTTTAATAAAAAGGGTCTTTATATCGTTAAATTTTAATAGTATGTGTTACATATATTTATTTGGTAATTATAATGAAACACAGATTAAATTTAGATATTAAAGACCCGAATTATAGTTTGTTGAAAGAAATATTTAAAATTATGGATTGCAGATAATCTTCTGAAATTTTAGCTTCCTATGGTTTTAAAAACATTGATAAACAAGTATTTATATTTAAAATCATATTTATAAGCATGTTTTTTGGTTTAGACATTCCATTTATCTTAAATGATCTAGAATATAAAGAAAAACTTCGCAAATACTTTAATATTTCAGAGGTTTTAAGCGCTGATCAAGTTTATAAAAATTTTTCAAACCAAAATTCTGAAAAACTTGTTAAAGCATTAAATCGTATTATAAATTCTAGAAATTGTGTTAAAAGAAGAGGAAAAAGACTTTCATTGTTAATGCAACACCAATGGACTTAGATATTAATTTCCATAGAAATAAAAAGACTAAAAAAAATCTTGAATACTTGAATTTAAAATAGAGTTATTCATCTTCTAAAGGATTTTATATTGGATTTAAAACAACCATTATAATGGATTTCGATAGTATAAATCCTGTTTCTATTTTAATCCATTCTGGAGCTCCCAATGATGCAAAACTTTTTGATGAAAATATGGAAAATCTTCATAAAAGATGAATTATTCAAAAAAGAGATACTTAATTTTGGATAAAGGATATTACAGCTATAAAAATTACCAATTAGGAATTAGCAAATACAAAATCATTCCTTTTATTTTCCCAAAAGACAATTTCAAAAGAAACAAACTTAATGACCAATTATCCTATCCATTACCATCATTTATGAAAATAAAGAAAATTAAAACAGAGAAAAGATTTTTTAAAAATTAAAAACATGAATTAATAAAAAAAATTAGATAATTGGAAAAAATTTAAACCAATTAGAGGACAAATAGAAGATTTTTTTAAATTACTGAAACAAGGACTTAATTTAAGAGGAATTCATAAATATATTCCAAAATCTGTTGAAAAAACAGTATATATGAATGTATTTTTAGGAGTTTTAT
The DNA here is from genome assembly GCA_900314605.1 of uncultured Methanobrevibacter sp. Lineage (GTDB taxonomy): Archaea > Methanobacteriota > Methanobacteria > Methanobacteriales > Methanobacteriaceae > Methanarmilla. The sequence continues at coordinate 40,204 of OMVX01000026.1, forward strand.
CATATAGCTAGAATTTAACTCAAAAACAGCCATACAACAATTATCAGAGAACTAAAAAATTCAGACCCTTAAAATCATTATATTTTTATATAAATTAAATCATAACATTATTGTAAAAAAAAAAAAATTATCTAGTTAGGAGATTTTTAAAATTATTTATTGTATATATTAATTTTGTTTTCATATTATTTTATTAGATAATTTTTTTATGTATTGTTTTGAACAAATATATGTTTATTTGGTTAACGGCATATATTTATTTTAATTCATTCTTTAAGATGAATTATTAAATTTTAAAAAGTTATGGAGGGTTTAAATTTAGGTTTAAATTAGTCTTTGGTATTGCATTAATTTTTATCTTATTTTTAGGTGTAGGTCTTGTTTCTGCAAGTGAAATTGATAATGATGATGCAAGTAGATTAACAGATTATAATATTAAGACTACATCGGTTAATAATGATGGTATTAGTGAAAGTGATGATATTGGTGTGAATGCTAAGGAAAATAATGATGATACAAATTTCAAATCTTTATCTGCTAGTAATGGTGATAAGGGTGATTTAAAAGATAGTAATGAGGTTTTAAATTTTAGTAGTTTAAATAATACTATTAATTCAGGATCATCTATTATTGTCTTAGAAAATAATTACACTTATGATAATAGTACTGATTCACGTTTTATTGAATTTGGTGGTATTGTCATTAGTCGTGATTTAACTATTGATGGTCAAGGTCATACTATTGATTTAGGTGGACAAATAAGATTTTTAAATGTTAATAATTATTCTATAACATTAAAAAACATTAATATTATTAATGGAATAACAGTAGGAGAATTTCATGGTGGTGCAGTTCTTATTAATAATGGTAACTGTACAATTATAAATTCCACATTTACTAATAATGTTGCATATGCATGTGGTGGTGCAGTAGCTGTTATGACGGGTAATTGTGAAATTATAAATTCTACATTTGATAATAACAATGGACAGTTTGGTGGTGGACTTGGTGTTAGAGGTAATGCTAGTGTTATAAATTCTACATTTACTAATAACCAAGGAGCTTTTGGTGCTGCAGTTGATATACGGGATGGTATTTGTAGTTTTATCAATAATTCTTTCATAAATAATGTTGTATACAGATATGGTGGTGCTATTGACCTTTCCCGTGTTAATTATACTTTTATTAATTCAATATTTAACTATAATCGTGGAGACTTTAGGGGTGGTGCTATCGCCATAGAAGATTCTAATGGAAGTTTTATTAATGCTACATTTATGGGTAATAAAGTAACAAATCCTAATAGTGATGGTGGGGGTGCAGTTTTCATTATAGATGTGATGGGTGTTTCAGTTCATACTACCTTTATCAATTCTAAATTTTTGAATAATACTGCAACACTTAATGGTGGTGCAGTTCACCTTGGTGGGGATTGTAACTTTATTAATTCTACATTTATTAATAATACTGCACCTGAGGGTGGTGCATTATATCTGTATGGTGGTAGTGGTAATTTTACTAATGTTACCTTCACATCTAATATAGCTCAAGAATATGGTGGTGCAGTCCGTAGTTATGGGACTTTCAATAATTTTACAAATGCTTTATTTACTGAAAATTATGCAAAATATGGTGGTGCGGTCTATATAACTGGTAGTGGTAATTTTAACAATGCTACATTTGCTGATAACAATGTAAGTAAATCTGGTGGTGCATTATATCTGTATAGTGGTAGTGGTAATTTTACAAATAGTATATTTAATAACAATACTGCTAGTGTTTCTGGTGGCGCTGTATACTTTTCTAGAAGTAATGGTATTTTGACCAATTCTACATTTGATGATAATAGGGCAAATTCTGGTGCTGCAGTTTATACTGAGGAGGATAGTGGTGGTGCAGTTTATATTAAACGGGACGGTATGTTTACTGATTCTAAATTTAATAATAATAGTGCTCAATATGGTGGTGCAGTCTTTATTAATAATGGTAGTTGTACAATTATAAATTCTACATTTACTAATAATTCTGCATCAGCACATGGTGGTGCATTATATCTGTATGGTGGTAGTGGTAATTTTACAAATAGTATATTTAATAACAATACTGCTAGTGTTTCTGGTGGTGCTGTATACTTTTCTAGAAGTAATGGTATTTTGACCAATTCTACATTTGATGATAATAGGGCAAATTCTGGTGCTGCAGTTTATACTGAGGAGGATAGTCAGCTAATATAGCTCAAGAATATGGTGGTGCAGTCTTTATTAATAATGGTAGTTGTACAATTATAAATTCCACATTTACTAATAATTCTGCATCAGCAGATGGTGGTGCAGTCTTTATTAATAATGGTAGTTGTACAATTATAAATTCCACATTTACTAATAATTCTGCATCAGCAAATGGTGGTGCACTCTCTATTAAATATGGTAATTGTACAATTGTAAATTCTACATTTACTAATAATTCTGCATCAGCAGATGGTGGTGCAGTTCTTATGAATAATGGTAGTTGTACAATTGTAAATTCTACATTTACTAATAATTCTGCATCAGCAAATGGTGGTGCACTCTCTATTAAATATGGTAATTGTACAATTATAAATTCTACATTTATTAATAACACTGCAAAGTATGGGGGTGCTATTTTCTTAAATTTTGTTAATTATACATTTACAGATTCAACATTTAAATATAATATTGTAGAGATGGATGGTGGTGCTATCTCCATATTAGACGCTTCTAGTGGAAGTTTTATTAATGCTACATTTATGAATAATAAAATAAATGGTCTAGAATATAGTGAGGGTGGTGCAGTTTGCATTATAGATAGGACTGGTTCTAAATATCTTAATACATTTATCAATTCTAAATTTCTGAATAATAGTGCAACAAGGGGTGGTGGTGCAGTTTATACTGATGGTATTTGTAATTTTATTAATTCTACCTTTATTAATAATACTGCATATACTGGTGGTGCAGTCCGTATGAATTCATATTATGGTAATTTTATAAATGTGACCTTCATAGATAATATAGCAGTATATAGAGGTGGTGCAGTCTTTTGTAATGGGGATCCCTTTAATTTTACAAATGCCCTATTCATTAGAAATTATGCAGAAGATGGTGGTGCAGTCTATAATATGGGTCACGCTAATTTTAACAATTCTACATTTACTGATAACCATGTAAATGGATCTGGTGGTGCATTATATCTCTATAGTGGTGGAGGTAATCTCACAAATAATATATTTAATAACAATACTGCTGATATTTCTGGTGGTGCTATATTCATTTCTAGGTATAATACTAATGTTTACAATTCTACATTTGCAGATAACATTGCAAATTCTGCTGCTGCAATTTATATTGTAGAAAATACGGTTACATTGGATCCTCTATATGTTACTTTTATAGATTCTACTTTTATTGGTAATAATGCTACTGTTGGAGGTACTATTTTCTTAAATAATTCAAAACAGCATTCAGTGTTTAAAGTTACTAAGTCTCAGTTTAAAGATAATATGGGTAATATTGTTTATTTAACCAATGCTGACAATATTACTATTGATAATGATACTAGGGCTTTAAGTGACTTTGATTTATGTTGTATATATACAAACATGACTGCTATAGTAATGAATTATTTCTATGATTCAACAGGTCATATTTTAGTTAATGTCTCCTGTCTTGATATTCATCTGCCTTATGGGATTATTCAAATTATAATTGGCAATAAAACCTATACTGGATATTTAATAGAGGGTCAAGGTGTAATTGACCTTGATGGCGTTAATGTAGGATATTATGCAGTATCCGTTTTATATAATGGTTCTTCTATATGGGCCAAATCATCTTCAAATGTTAATTTTACAGTTTTTAAGAAAGATGTTGATATGGATCTTTCTATAACTAATATTACATATGGTGAAGATGCAGCAGTGGAAGTTATCTTTAATGAAACTGTAGAAGGATTTGTTTATATTAAATATGATGGAAAAATATATAATGTAACTGTAAATGGTAGTAAAGCAACAATTATTCTTGATCAATTAGATGCAGGTAATTATACTTTTGATGTTACTTTTGATTCTAATAACTATAATCAAACTATTCAATCAGTTAATCTTACAGTATTTAAAGCTAATTCTACTATATCTGCTAATGTAGAAGATGAAGATTATATGGAGAATATTATAATTAATGTTACAACACCTTGTGAAGATGGGGTAATTTATGTTGTAATTAATAATCAGACATATAAGGGATATGTTATAGGTGGTGAAGGAAGTATTATAGTAACTGATTTAGAACCTGGTTTTTATACTTGTAATGTAACATATAATGGTTCTGATAATTATAATTCTTGCGTTGTTCCTGTTAATTTTACTGTTAATAAGTTAAATGTTACTATTGTTACTAATGTTGAAATTGATGATAATAATGATGTGTTAATTCATCTTTTAGTTGATGGTGATGATGGTGTGGCTTATGTGATTATTAATAATAATACTTATACAGGTCGTATTGTTAATCGTACTGGTGTTATTAATATAACTGATTTGCTTTCAGGTTATTATGAGACTAGTCTTGTTTATAATGGTTCAGTTCATTATAATCCTTCTCTCGTTCCTGTTAATTTTACTGTTGATAAATATGATTCTGCAATTTCTGTTAATGTAGTTGATGTTGTTTATGGTAAGGATGTTATAGTTAATGTTACAACTGACTGTGATGACGGTGAAATTTATATTGAATTGAATGGTCAAAAGTATAGAGGGTATATTCTTGATGGTAAGGGAAGTATTATAATTCCTTCTTTAGAGCCTGGTTTTTATATTTGTAATGTTACATATACGGGTTCTGATAATTATAATCCTTGTGTTGAATCTGTTAATTTTACAGTTAATAAGATTAATTCTACTACTAATACTTTTGTAGAACTTAAGAATGGTGATGTTTATATTAATGTTTTAACTACTGGTGAGGATAGTGTAGCCTATGTTATATTTAATGGTACAAATTATACTTGTAATATTACTGGTGGTCAAGGCATGATTATGATTACAGGTTTAGATGCAGGTTATTATGATGCTAATTTAACTTACGTTGGAAATAAATATTATAATCCTAGTATTTCATATGTAAATTTTGTTATAGGAGATAAAATAGATTCTTCTATATTTGTTAATACATCTGATGTTGTTTATGGTAATGATGTATTAATTAATGTTAGAACCGATTGTGATGATAGTATTGTTTATGTTATTGTAAATGGTCAAATATTTGAGGGAAATATTATTGATGGTATTGGTTTAATTAGAGTTAGTGGTTTAGATGCTGGTAATTATGAGTTTAATGTAACATATAAAGGATCAGATATTTATAAACCTTGTGTTGCATCTGTTAATTTCACAGTTAATCCTCAATCTACTTGTATCCGTGCTAATGATGCTAGCTATATTATAAATTATGGCGGTACCTATAAAGTTAACTTTGATCCTTTACTTGAAGGAGTAAATATTACCTTTACTATAAATGGTAAAAATATATCTTCAACACTTACTGATAAATCAGGTATAGCTGTTATTAATTTATCTCCATCACAATTAAGTTCTATTGGTGCAGGTTCTCATAATATGATTGTAAGTTTTGCAGGTAATAAAAATTATCTTCCATTTAATACTACAGTAAAAGTCAGTATTAATAAGGAAAATACATTGTTTTCTAATGTTAAATCAGTTAAAAAATACTATAAAAGTAATGCTAAAGCTATACAGTTAACTGCAACATTAAAAAACAGTAAAAATAAAGTTATAAAAAACCAATGGGTTTACTTTAAAGTTAACAATAAGAAAACTTATAAGGTAAAAACAAATTCCAAAGGTGTAGCTAAACTTACACTCAACCGTGCTAAAATTAAAGCTTGTAAACTTAATAAAAAAGGTAATTATAAGTTCACTGTAACTTATAAAACTACTAAAACATTTAAACAGGCTACTAAAAACGGTAGATTAAAAGTTTTAAAATAAAAAAGGAAATATATTTATTTTCCTTTTCTTTTTTTCTTTTTTTTAATAAGGTATATAGTCCATTTTATTTTATAATACATTTTTTTTCTGATTTTTTTGAAATATATTATAATAAATAATTTATAATTGGTAAAAAAGATATGGACTTTTTAAAAACATCAAATGTGATAAATAATTATATTTTATTAATCGCCATCTATAGCTAATTCTATTCTAATTATTTTAAATAAAAAAAGCAAGAATTTTCTAATAACTATTTTAAGTAAATTATATATAATCTTAACAATAATATTATAAAAGTAAATAATTTATAATATAAAATATTAATATTCCATTAATATTAATTATTTATTTAATTTAAATATTATTTTTCTAATGTATATTATTATTAAATTTTTAGATTATTAGGAGTTTAATTATTTATTTCATAAACAATTTATTATAATGTTTGTAGGAGGCTTATTATGTGTGGTATAGTAGGTTGTGTATTAAAACAAAAGAATGCAGCACCTATATTACTTGATTGTATCTCTAAACTAGAATATAGAGGATATGATTCAGTAGGTATTGCAACAGAAAACAATAAAATCTATATTAAAAAAGATAAAGGAAAAATCATTGATGTTAACACTAATCTTGATTTAGCAGATATGGAGGGCCAAAGTGGTATTGCTCATGTACGTTGGGCAACACATGGAGATCCAAATAAACTTAATTCTCACCCTCATACTGATGAAGAAGGTTCTATTGCTGTAGTCCATAATGGTATTATTGAAAATTATGATCAAATTAAAGCTCGTTTAATTAGTGAAGGTCATGAATTTAAATCTGATACTGATACTGAAGTCATTCCACATTTACTTAAAGACTTTATGAATGAAGGTTTAAGCCTTGAAGAAGCTATGAGGGAAACTGTTAAAGTTATTCATGGTGCTTATGCAATTGCTGCAGTATGTGTTGATGAACCTGGTAAGGTTGTTGCAACAAGAAAGGACAGTCCTCTTATTGTAGGTATTGGAGATGGGGAATTTTTTGTAGCTTCCGATTCTCCTGCTATTTTAAAGTATACAAATAATATTATTTATCCAGAACGAGATGAAATTGTCACATTAACTATGGATGGAGTTAATATTACTGATATTGAAGGTAATGTTTTGGATAAAGAAATTGAAACTATTGATTGGACTCCAGAAATGGCTCAAAAAGAAGGTTTCGATCACTTTATGATAAAAGAGATTTATGAGGAAAGTGATGCTGTAAGAAATACCTTAACTGAAAAAGAAAGTATTAGGGAAATTATTGATGATGTAAAGGATGATATTAATAAAATTGTCTTTGTAGCATGTGGTACTAGTTATCATGCATCACTTACAGGTAAATATTTAATAGAATCAATGAGTGGTATAACAACAGAAGTTCTACTTGCCAGTGAATTTAAATATTCTGCTAAAACATTAGATGAACGTACTCTTGTAATATTTATATCACAATCTGGTGAAACTGCAGATACTTTAAAAGCTCTTGATGTTGCAAATGAAACTAGTAAAACTCTTGCTATTGTAAATGTTGCAGGATCTTCTGCAACTCGTAGAGCAAAATATGTTATTCAAACTCAGGCAGGTCCTGAAATAGGGGTTGCAGCAACAAAAACATATATCTCACAGTTAACTGCAATTTATTTACTCGCTGCACTTCTTGCAGATAATCAGGAATTGCTTGATAAGTTAGAAAAGGTACCAAATTATATAGATGAGATTTTAGAGGATGTTGAACCTCTTAAAATTATGACAGAGAAATATAAATACACTGATGATTTCTTCTATATTGGTAGAGGTTTTGTTTATCCTACAGCACTTGAAGGTGCACTTAAACTTAAAGAAATTACTTATATTCATGGTGAAGGTTATGCTGCAGGCGAATTAAAACATGGTCCACTTGCACTTATAGATAACTGTATACCTGTTGTGGTTATATTACCTCCAGGTGAAAATCATAGGAAAACCATGTCTAATTTGGAAGAAGTTAAATCCAGAGGTGCTGATGTTATAGGTATTGGTGCTAAATCTGATGAAGGTATTATTAACAAATCTAAGGATTATTTCTTAATTAATGATGAGGTTGATGATATTATAGCACCACTTGTATATATTATTCCTCTACAGTTAATGAGTTATTATATTGCTGTTGAGAAAAACTTTGATCCTGATAAACCTAAAAACTTAGCTAAGTGTGTTACAGTAGAATAGTTTTTTTTAATTTTAATTAACTATTTTATTTTTTAAAATATTTTATAATTGGAATAAAGGTAATTATTTTCAAATAAATTTTACCATTTTTCCAATATTATCATATTCTCATCCATGTTTTCACCCTTAAATGTGAAAGATGGTCAAAATATGGAATTTGAAAACTCACTATACATTTAAAATGTTTATATTCTTTATTAAAATAAATTAAAAAAATATTCTTTATTAAAATTAATTTAAATGTTTATATTCTTTATTAAGATAAATTAAAAAAATATTCTTTATTAAAATTAATTTAAATGTTTATATTCTTTATTAAGATAAATTAAAAAAATATTCTTTATTAAAATGTTTATATTTTTAGCTCTTAATTCCTAAAGAACTTTTTTTTTAAAATTATATAACAAATATTTTTAAAAAAACTGAATACAGGAGGATTTAATATTAAGTTAAAATCAATTTTTGTTTTAACAATGATTTTATTTCTATTTTCATGTTTAAGTTTAATTTCTGCAACTAATGTTAATATAGATGAATCTCTTGATTCAACAGATTATAGTATACAGGAACTATCAAACAATGATTATTTAGATAATGAAGAAATTAGTTTAGTCAGTAATCATGATAAAAATTCTAAAGATAATGGTGAAAGTGTAAAAGCTAATGAGGGTAGTTTAGATATTAGTCAATTAAATCAGACCATTAATTTAGGTTCTGAAGATACTATCAAATTAGAAAATGATTATGCATTTAACAATAATACTGACTCTGGTTTTATAGAAACCGGTGGTATAATATTGGAACGTAGTTTAACTATTGATGGTCAAGGCCATACTATAGATTTAGGTGGAAAAATAAGATTTTTAAATACTTCAAACAATACTTTAACTTTAAAAAATATTAATATTATTAATGGTTTCTCAATGGTGGATGGTGGTGCATTATATTTAGAAGGTAATGCTACTATCAGTAACTCTACATTTACAAATAACAATGTAAACCATCATGGTGGTGCAATATATATAGTAAATAATATTACAGATATCCTCGATTGTACATTTATCAATAATAATGCTTATGGTCAGGGTGGTGCAATTGCTACAGAGAATCATCTTACTGTTAATATAAAAGATTCACAGTTTTTAGAAAACAATGCAACTAAAGGTGGTGCATTAAGTATTTATGGTATTGTTATAATTGAGGATTCCATTTTTAAAAACAACTATGTATCTGGTTCAGGAGGAGCATTTTTTAAGATGGGAGGTCGTGTGAACATTACAAAATCTGAATTTATAAATAATAGTGCAGGGATTGGTGGTGTATTTTTTACAAATGGAGGTACAGTTAATATTAAAGAGTCTTCTTTTTATAATAATACTGCTTATACTGGTGGTACTGCTTTTCAGGAAGAATATACAAAAATAAATATTAAAGATTCTAAATTTAGAAATAATTCTAAAGATAATATTGTTTGCACTGAAATAAGAGATGATATTAAGGTAGATGATAAAACAAAAGATCATAGTGATCCTAATTTGGTTCTTACATATACTGAAATGGAGGTTGACATTAAAAATTATACATATGATACTATAGGTACCATTGAGTATAATGTTTATTGTGCAGATGGAACGGATATTGATGAAGGGATTATGATTCTTTTAATTAATGATGAAATATATAAAATCCAAAATATCACTCATGGTGGTAGTGGATTCATTACTCTTTTAGGTTTCGATGCAGGAAACTATAATTTATCTCTTATATATAATGGAAGTTCTGATTTTGCAAGTTCAATATTTGGACCAATTAATTTTACAGTTAATAAACATAATATTGATATGAATATTACCTCAAATAATATTACTTATGGTAATATTGCTTTATTTAATATTACAATTGAAAATATTACTGATGGGGTAGCATCTTTGATTTATAAGAATAAAACTTATTCTACTAATATTACTGGTGGGGTGGGTTCTATTTATCTTAATGGATTAGATGCAGGTAATTATAACTTTAACATTACTTTTGATTCTAAAAATTATTATGCAACTAAAAATATTAATTTAACTGTAAATAAACAAGCTACTCGTATTATTGCAAAAAATGCAAATTATATTATAAATTATGGCAGCTCATATAAAGTTAGATTAAATAAGAAAGTTGCTAATCTTAAGGTTCAATTTTTATTAAAGGGTAAAACTATAGCCACTACTAAAACTGATGCTTCAGGTCTTGCAAAAATTAAATTATCTTCTGCTCAATTAAAAAAAGTAAGAGCAGGTACATGGAAAATGATGGTAATTTTCCAAGGGGATAAAAACTATGTTAACTCTAATGTTACTACTAAAATAACTATTAAAAAAGAAAATACTAAATTGTCAAATGTTGGACCTTTAAAAAAATACTATAAATCTACTGATAAAACAATGCAGTTAGTAGCTAAATTATTAAACAGTAAAAATAAAATTGTTAAAAATCAAATAGTTTACTTTAAAGTTAACAATAAAAAAATATTTAAAGTAAAAACTAATGCTAAAGGGGTAGCTAAACTAACACTAAATGCTCCACTAATAAAGAAATGTAAATTAAACAAAAAAGGCAAATATAATTTTACTGTAAGCTATAAAACTACATCAACATATAATCAATGTAGAAAAAATGGCCGTATAACAGTTATAAAATAATATTTAACCATTAAAAGTAGGATTTTGATTATAAAAGACATAACATTACATAACTCTTTATAATTTATATAATTCCTATTTTTTTTATATTATCTATTAATTTTATTTTTGTTGTTTTATATATCCATTTTTCTCTATTTTTTATTTTTTTTATTCAATTAACTTTTTTTTACATATTTTTTCATTTAATTAACTTAATTTTAATTTAAATTTTTACAGTTTTTTTTATATTACATATTTACATATATGTGTTTATGTGTATTTACACACTTACACACTTATATAATTATTTTTTTACTCAATCTTTTTTTTTTTTTACTTTATCCCTTTATTTTTTCATTCTCTTAAAATATTTATTTTAATTAAATTTTGAAGTATTAACAGTTAGAGTGATTATTTTTGCTGTTGGCTATTAATTAGATCATATTATTAAATAAATATACTAATTCTATTTTAATGATAATAATTATTCATTAATATATATTTTTTATAAAAAGGATTATCATATTATATCTATATTCTTGAATTATTCATTTTTTAAGGTTTACTTTCTATGAATTACACTTCTAATTATACTTTTATCATTTTCATCAAATCCTCTTAAAAGTATTAAACATATAAAGTAAATGATTATTCCAAGAATTATACCTATCCATAAATTTACTCCTGTATAATATAATACAAGTCCCATAATTACTGATGAGATAATTATTTTTATAACATCAAATAGGGTTTTTATTGAGGGGTGGTATTTGGTTTTAAAGATTATAATAAACATAATAATAAATATATAAATTTCACTTAGTAAAGTTGCTATTGCAGCACCAAGCTCTTTGAATTGGCTTATTAATATTAGATTAAGTATTACATTTACAAGTACAGCTGTTCCATAAATTTTAGTATTAGTTACCTCTTTATGAGATGAGTTTAACAGTAATCCACCAGACCCATTAATAAATAAAAATGGTATTGTAAATATTAAAAATTGTATAATTATACTTGATGATATATATGCATTACCATAAATTAGAACAATTAAACTTTTAGCATAAATAACTACACCGATGCTTATAGGAATTGATATTAAAAGTAAATATTTTATTGATTTTTCATAGGACAATTTAAGTAAATCGTCTGAATTTTTATATAGTTTACTCATCACTGGAAAAATTACAGCAGTATAAACTGTATATAATGTTGTAAGTATGGTAATAATTTTATAGGATGCATTATAAATTCCTGTAGAATATGCAGTAGTCATAAAACCTAACATTGTCATATCAATATTAAAATAAATACTATTAAATAAATTCATTAATCCAAATGGTATTGATCTTTTAATTAATATCTTCCAGTATTTAAAATTAAATTTAAGTTTAGGGCGATAGATTTTTCTTGAAACTTGTATACGTAAATATAAATAAGAAGTAAAATATGCAATTAAATAGGATAATGTTACACCGATTAATCCTAAATCAAAATAAGCACATATGATTACTAGTGATAATAGTAAGAATGAATTAAGTAATGTACTTTTTGCGGTGTATGACATCTTTTCATAGGCTTGAAAAACAGAATTTAAAATTAGAGTCATATTTATAAAAAGATTTTCAATACCTATTAACAAACAAACTGTAATAACAATCTTTGTATCGCCTTTTAAATACAAAATTAATCCTATAAAAAGAATTACAATTATTGAGGAAATTGTTTTAAGTGGAATAGCATTATTTAAAAGATCTGGTAAAAGGTCATGTTCTCTTGATACATCTCGAATAAGTAATTGGCTTATTCCAAAATCCATAAACATTCCAAAAACAATAGAAAGTGATATTGCAAAGGATAATATTCCGAGATTGCTAGCTCCAAGATATCTTGCAATTATAATGGTCCATACAAAACCACATATCGCAGTAAATACCTGTGAGGACATCATCCATCCAGAATTTTTAAAAATTTTTAGAATTTCACTCATAATTTCATCTTTTTTTAATTAAAAATTTATTATTTAATAAATCATTTAATATAGTTTATAATAATATTTAAGATTTTGATATTTATATTTACACTAGATTTTTTTATTTATTAATTTTAAACATGTTAAATCTTATTTAAAAAGGTTAAATTATTATCTTGCATAATAAATAATGATTTTTAGGGACTTATTAATTAATCAATTTTTGTAGTTACAATCTGATTTTATATATTTTTTAACTATTATATTATTCTCTAATTATTTAATTAATGTTTTTTAACTAAGCTTCCAATCATGATATTTTTAAAATTATTAAAAATTATTAGGTTTGTTTTAAAATTTCTTCCCAAATATTTAGAAAGTTTTGAAATAATTTTTAATCTATTTAGTTCCTTAATTATATATTTTTTTAATAAATAATTATTTAATCCATTTTTTGATTTATGTCTATAAGTATATTATAAATAAAATTTAAATCAATAAATAATTAAAATAGAATATCTTAATTTATTAAATTTTAATTTTTAATTTTATAAGGGGATATTATATGAATATTTATTTTAGGAAAATTGCAGGACCAATTTTTAACAGGGCTCAAAAAAGTAATTTAGGTAGAAAATCAATTAATATTGTATTTTTAACTCGTAAATTTATTTGGAGATTTAATAATAAAACAACTGCAGGTGTATATCTTGTAAAAAATATTCATAAAATCTTTAATACGAATCCTAAATTAAGCTATGCAATTCAGATAAAAAAGCTTTTAGATAAAGTAAATATTCAAATAACAGATGAAAATTTTATATTTTTCCTTGATGAATTTAAAATTTTATCTTATAATAATATTAGAGTAGACAATATTTCAATTGATTATTCTAGAACACTTGATAATTCTTTACATGATTTTAAAGAATTTTATTCTCTAAAAAAAGTAAATAATACTAAAAATATTGATTTTATCCAAGACCAATTAGATATGATTGAAGGTATTGAATTATTTATATTAAAAATTATAGATGCTATTAAAAATTCTAATAGGCAGGATAAGGATAAATATATAGGTTTTTTTGAAAATATTATTAATAAAAAGGTTACACATTTTGAAGAAGCTTTACAGCGTATTTTGTTTTATAATCAAGTTTTATGGCAAACTGGTCATTATCTAAATGGATTAGGGCGATTAGATAAGATTTTACAAGATTTATATTATAATGATATAAATAATAATTTTTTAACGAAAGAAGAAGCTTTTAATTTAATTAAAAACTTTTTAAAATCTTTACATTCTTATTATTGGTATAAAAGTACTGCTTTTCTGGGGGATACTGGTCAGGTAATAATTTTAGGTGGAAAAGAAACAGATGGCACATATTTCTATAATGATTTAACTTATCTTTTTATAGAAGCAATAAACCAACTTCAATTACCAGATCCTAAGGCACTTCTTAGAGTAAGTAAAGATACTCCAAGAGATTTAATTGAATTATCTTTAAAAACAATGAATACTGGTTGTGGAAGTCCTCTTTTATCTAATGATGATATTGTTATAGATAAAATGATTGAATTTGGATATGATGCAGATGATGCATATAATTATGTTGTATCTGCATGTTGGGAGCCTAGTGCAGTTGGAAAAGGACTTGAACAAAATAATATTAATTTTTTATCATTTTTAAAACCATTAAATAATATATTTGATAATGAATCAGAGGAATTTATAAACAGTATAAATGATTTTGATAATTTGTTTGAAACATATAAAACTTATTTAAAAATTGAGGCAAATAATCTTATAGATATTCTAGACGATGTAGAATTTAATACGGACCCAATTTTATCTATGTTTATAGATAATTGTAAATATAATCAACTAGATGTTACTAATGGTGGTGCTAAATATAATCATTATGGTATAACAACAGTTTCACTTGCAAATACTGTAAATAGTTTATATAATATAAAACAGTTTGTATTTAAGGATAAGAAATTTTCTCTTACCGAATTTAACAATATACGAAAAGATAATTTCACTGACTGTGATGATTTACTAGAACAGTTAAAAACCAATCCTAAACACTTTGGATGTGACGATGAAGAGATTATTTCACTAACAAATGAAATAATTGAATATTTAGAAAACTGTTTTAAAGATTATAGAAATAAATTTGGAGGTCGTATTAAATTTGGTTTAAGTTCACCTTCTTATATAAGTGGTGGAGAAATAATATCTGCTTCATTTGATGGTAGAAGAAATGGAGAACCATTTTCAACACATATATCTGCAGATTTAAATAATGATTATACAGAACTTATGAGATTTGCTTCTAAAATTGATTATGAAGGATGTAAATTTAATGGTAATGTAGTGGATTTAATGGTATCACCTAATTTTATTAAAAATAATTTTGAGAAATTCACTGATTATATTCTACTTTCAATTAAATTAGGATTTTATCAGATGCAAATGAATGTTGTTGATAGTAAAACATTAATTGAAGCGAAAGCTCATCCAGAATTACATACTAATCTTATTGTACGGGTTTGGGGTTTTAGTTCCTATTTTAATGATTTACCTTTAAGTTATAAAGATTTACTTATTGAAAGAGCTTTAAAAAATGAAAGAAAGCTTTCATTTTAAATATTTCATACATTTTTCAAAAACATTCTATTTTAAGGTAATATTATGACAGTTAGAGTTACAAACATTCAACATTTTTCATTACATGATGGTCCAGGAATAAGGACAACTGTATTTCTTAAAGGATGTAATCTTAATTGTCCATGGTGCTGCAATCCAGAAAATATTTCGTTTGAAATAGAAAAATATTTTGAAAATGGATTAAATAAAGAATTTGGTTATGATATTTCCTTAAATGAATTAGAAAAAGAAATCCTAAAAGATGAAATATACTATAATAATGGAGAAGGAGGAGTAACTTTTTCAGGTGGAGAACCTTTTCTTCAAATAGCAAATATTATTCCTCTTTTAAAAAGCTTAAAAAATAAGGGAATTAATATATGTTTTGAAACTTCTCTTAGTATAAACAGTAATTTAGTTTTAATGGCTATAGATTATATAGATGAAATTTTTATTGATATCAAGCTTTTAGAAAAGGAAAAGACTTTCAATATTCTTAACTTAAATCTTGATTTATATTTAAATAATTTAGAAATAATCAATAATTCAGATATTAAAAAAGAAAATATTACATTTAGGATTCCATTAAACATGGAATATACTTTAAATAAAAAGAATATTGATCAGATTATAAATCTTTTAAAAAGATATCCCTATAAAGTAGAAATATTCAAAACCCATAATCTTGCTGAAAATAAGTATAAATTATTAGATAAAAAGCAGGTTGAAATCAAAGAACTTTCTGATAATCAAATAAATGATTTTTATAATCAAATTAAAGAAATAACTGAAAATGTTGAAATAATTAGTTTGTAGTCATCACTCCTCATTGAAAGTAGATTAAAAAATAAAGAATGCTTGTATTTTAATTATTTCATTTACATTTTTTTACAATATTCTTTTTTTTAAGGAATATAATTTAAATAAATAATAATTATTATTTAAAATTAAATAAAAATTAAAACTTATTTGCTTTCTTCATCATTTATATTTAAAATATCTTCATCAATATCTCCTAAACTGAAAGCTCTTCTATGGAATACATAATTTTTTATATCTTTAAATGCTTCATAATGGTGTTCTGCACTTGTATCTGATTCAAATAATGACTCATCATAACAGTCATTTCTTACGAAAAATGCATTGACTCCGTTAAAATCACAACCTACAAGAGTATAACCTTTAAGTTTATTTAAATCATGTAATGCTTGTAGGCTTGCTCCCATATTAATATCACCATCCCAAAAAGTTTCATTTTTCTTTTTTATCCAAACAACAGGAGGGAAATAAGCTGCATTATATTCCATTATTAAAACTCTTGGTTTATAGTTAGTTATAGCTTTTCTAACCCAATAATCTGTTGTATCTATATCAATAGATAACAGGTCTAAATCTTTAGGCACATTATTTTCATCAAAAATCTCTTCAATATTTTCTGGTGTAATAAATGAATGCTGAATTGTTAATAGGTCTTTATTAATTGCTTCATCAAAATTTTCTAAAGCTTTGTTATAGGATTTATTATCACCTTCAATCCATAGTCCTTTCCAATTTTCTAAAAGTAATAATGTTGTATTACATTCTAGTCCATCTTCTACACCAAATTCACAAAAAAATTTATTAGTTGTTCCAATCCGATTGAAAATCTCATGTATAATTCCATCTTCTCCATTTTGTGAAAAAACTGATTTGCCGTAATGAGTGATACGTTTGGAGTCTTTATATTTTGGGTTTTGATATAATTGTTCTTCCAATAGATACCAATCAAATTTTCCTATTTTATCTATTAAATTTTTAAGATTTATGTCAAATTTAGTTTTTAAATTCATTATCCCAACTCCTTAAAAGAAATAATTTGTTAACTTTTCTTCTATATATTTTCCAATCCTTTTGTTAAAAAAGTTATGATATAAAAATAAATATAATTTTCTTATAAGTTTATTATCAATAAGTTTCATTCTAAAATTTAATTTTGTACCAATATAGTAAAGAGGTCTTTCTTTAATTTTTAATTTTTTATATTCAACCCAAACATTGAATATTGATTCTGAAATAAGTCCAAATACTCTTGGATTTTTTTCAATATCAATTTTATTTTCTACTTCTTCAAGTATTGGAAATATCCAATTACAATACTCTTCAACAATTTCCTTTTTAGCAATAAACATATTATAATTAAAAAAACTGTCTTGAGATAATACTTCATCAAAGGTTTTCAGATAGTTTGGATAATCATTTTTAATTATTTCTCTTGTAATTTTTAAAGCATCACTAAAATAGTTTCCTTTAAAAGTCTCCCAATATGTTCCTTTAATCAATTTAGATTTTTTAGAAACTATTATATCGTGATTTGATAAATCTTCTATTATTGCTTTTTTTTCAAGTCTTTTTCCATCTTTTCCTTTGAAATAACGTCTATAATGGCATAATCCAATTATATCTGCATCAGATTCCTTCCACATCCAATATAATCCTGTTAATTCACAGTAATCCTTATTTTTTGAAGAAATATTTCCTTTAAAACTATCATCACTTAAAAATCCTAAATTATCTTTTCCATTTCTGCCAACGAATAAGGGGATGTATATCTCATCTTCTTTAATTTTTTTTATATCTTCTTCACTATGTGAGATAACATAAATTCTGATATTTTCGTTTTGGCTCATCTTTTTACCTCTTTTATTAATAAAATATCATTTTTATAAGAAAATAGAATTTTTAAATATTTTTATAAATATTTAAAAGCTGTTCAGCACGTTTTTCAATAGTATGGCTTTTATAAAACTGAAGATTTGATTTAATATCACATTTATAAGTTCTATCTCTTAGAACTTTATATAATTCATCTTCAGAACATATAAATGTTTTCTCTTTTACTTCATTAGGTATGTCTGCATCTTCTAATGTAATTACTGGTTTTTCACAAGCCATTGCCTCAACTATTGGCATCCCATATCCTTCATATTTAGAAGGAAATACAAAAACATCCAAACTATTATAAAATTTATTTACCTGATTATCTGCTACATATCCTAAAAATTTTACTCTTTCATCACCTTTTGCAACCTTTTCTAATTTTTCTAATTCTGGACCTTTACCTCCAATTAAAAGTTCAGAATTTTCAATATCTGCATCTAAAAATGATTTAATTAAAATTTCATTTCTTTTCCTGTGATCAAGTCTTGCAATTGTTCCAACAGTAAAAGTATCATTTTCTTTAGGTTCTGGATGAAATATATCACTAATTGGCGGTCCTAATATTGTAATTTTATCTAAATCAACTCCGCCATATTTTTGTAAAGGTTCTAAGAGTTTTGAATTATTCAGTACAATGTGCTCACATTTAATTGATTCTTTAATAGATTTTAATAAAATTTTTTCCCGAATAGATTTATTTTGATTTACATCATAAACATCATGAATAGTTACAACTGTTTTAGATTTATTTGCTCTAATTGCTTCCATTGGGCTTAATGCATGAAAAACATCAGAGTTTTTATATTTTTTTTTATTTAATATCCATTTTAATTCTAAGTAAGAATAATAAAAATATTCTAAAGGGTTATCAGTATAAGGTAAAATACTATCTTCTTGGGTGATGACTTTTAAATTAACATCTTCTCTATTTTTTAAACCCTCATATACATTTTCGGCATAAGTTCCTATGCCTCCTATTCTAGCATCAATAAATCTGGTAATTAATGTAACATCCATTATAATCACTTATTAAAATTAAATTTAAGGAATTTTCTTAATTTCTCTGATAAAAATCTTTTTTACGGATGGTATCATCTAAAAATGGGGTAGATACTTCATGCAATACAGTATTTTCACTAGCTACAATTGAATGTATTACACCAGGTTTTATACGAATAGAATCATTTTTTCCAAAATATTCTTTTTTATCCTCAAATTCTATGTATCCTGATCCTGAAAGGATATACATAGTTTCATCTTTTTTATCATGATAGTGTAAGGATGTTTGGAATCCTTCTTTTAGATATAACTCTTTAGTTAAATATTTATCAGTATAGACAAGTATTTTTTCATATCCCCATGGTTTATCTGTCTTATTTTTATATTCTTTTTTAACTGTTTCTAATTCTTTGTTTGTGTCAATAGCCATCCAAAATAAATCATCTTCTTTATAATAACCTAAATTATTATTTTTTGCTAAGAGGGGGAATAATGTTTTTTCAATATCTCCGGTTTCAAATTCTCCAAAATCAAGTAAACCTTTAGTAAAGTAGATTCCACCATTGATATATTTATTTAATAAAGGTTTTTCTTTAAAAGATTCTATTTTATCTCCAACAAGTTCAACTATTCCATAAGGAGATCTCATTTGGGTTACAAACATTGTAACAGGGCAATCTGATTTTTTACCTTCTTCTATCATTCGTTTAAGGTTTAAATCAGCAACAATATCTCCATTCCTAATAACAACTTCTTTTTCTTCATCAAGAGCTTCCATTCCAAGGCGGATAGCATTTAAAGTCCCTAAAGGTTTATCTTCAATAATATAATGTATTTTTATTCCATTATATTCATCACCATATCTTTCTTCGATTTTTTCATGGAGAAAACCTGTTAGTAAATATACTTCATTTATTCCAGCATTTTTAAAATCAAATAATTGTTTATCTAATATAGTGTAATCTTCTTTAATTTCCACTAATGGTTTTGGTATTTTTTCAGTAATTGGTTTTAATCTTTTACCAAAACCCCCACAAAGAATCATTCCAACGATTTTCATTCTGTAACCTTTTATTATTTTTTTATATGAATGTAATATATTTTTTTTAATTATTTTTTTATATAACTTCATTTATATAAAGTAATTACATAATAAATTTAAGGCTCTTTCAAAAACTTCTGTGATAAATTTTATTTCCAATTTTTTAACCTAGAAAAATTTTGTTTAACACATCCAAACATACACATAGGTCTTTTATTTTTATATTACACAAAAAATATATAAGTTCCACTTAATATATTAAGTTATCATTTTTTAAATTTAAAATAAATAATAAATTGGCGGAAAATTTTTAGGGTGTATAACTTGTAAAAATTCAAATCACACTAGTTTTTGAAAGTGCCAACTTTAAGTTTAATAAAATTTATATTTTATATATAATATTATTTTTTCTAATGAATATATTTTTATTTTCAAAACCTTGAGATTTAGAAATTTATTATTACTAATTAAAGTTAAGTGTTTATTTATATGAAAACATATTATTTATTATAAATATTTTAAAAATAAATCTTTTAAAAATTCATTATTAATGAAATATTTAAACCCATAATCTTGTTAAAAGTAAGTATATATAAAATTAAAATAATATATAAATAAAATAGGATAATAATTTATTACAATCAAGTAATAGTTAATTAATTTATAATAATTATTAATGAGAGTGTATTATGAACATTTATTGCTTATATCCATATCTGACAAATAATGACCTATTAAAATTAGGGGTTATTCCTTATTATTTGACAAAATATTATGGTTATAACAGTACTTTTATTAACTTTAATTTTGATGATTATTCTTATTTAGAAGAGGATTTATCCATTTTAAATATGGATTTTATTGAAAAAAAATATTCTTTTGATATATTAAATGTAATGAGATATTTGAGGAAAAATTCAAAAAATATTGATATTTTTGAGTGTGTTCATTATTCAATCCCTACTTTTACATATTTTTTAACTTATAAAATATTTAATAGAAAAGGAAAAACCTATTTTAAGATAGATACAGATTATAATACTGCTTTAAGATTAAATGGTTTTAAAAAAGGATTAAGATATCTATTTGAATCAAAGATGTCTATTTTTATCTTTAAACATCTTATTGATTTTGCAACAATCGAAACTAAAAAGGCTCAAAATGTTTTTCTAGAATCTCACCCTATTTATAAGAAAAAACTCCATTATTTGCCCGCTACCCTTAGTCTTAATTCAGAAATTAAAAAGGAGAAAAAAAATCAAATTATTTCTGTAGGAAGAATTGGTTCTCATCAAAAAGCAAGTGAAATAGTTTTAGAATCATTTAAAAAGGTTAAAGAACAAACAAATAATGATTGGATTTTAAAAATGGTAGGTCCTATTTCAGAAGAATTTAAGGATTATATTGAAGATTTTTTTAAAGAAAATCCTAGTTTAAAAAATTCCATTATTTTTACAGGTAATATTGTTAATCGTAAAGAACTTTATGAGATTTTTGCAGAGGCTAAAATCTTCTGTTTACCTTCAAGATATGGTTCATTTGAAATAGTATTTACTGAAGCATTATTTTATGAAGATTATTTACTTATCACTGATATTGGAATAGGGGAATATCTTGTAGAAAATACTAATTTTGGCCAAATTGTAGAAATTGATGATGTGGAAGATATAACTTCAAAAATGATTTATGCAATAGAAAACTATGATGATATTGTTCATAATAATAATATTAATCTTAAAAAATTTATTGATGATGAATTTGCACCTCTAAAATATGCAAAAATGGTGGCTGAAGAGTTAATAAAGTTATTTTCTAAATAATTTTTAGGGTGTTTGCCAATTTTATTGTTAAATAATCTCTTTTTAATTTCAAAAATAAATGATTTAAAGAGATTTTAAAAATATGTTTTAGGCCTTTGGCAGATACCATTATCAAATAATTAATACTAGAGGGGATATATATGTATGATATAAATTTTTATGGAGCAGTTGGAGAAATTGGTGGAAATAAAATTAAGGTTGATATGAATTCTACTTCCTTAATGTTAGATTTTGGTATGAGTTTTAATGAAGTAGGAAAATATTTTGATAATTTTGTTCAGCCTCGTAAGGCAAATGGTCTAGAGGATTTTTTGGAACTTAATTTACTTCCTCATATTAACGGTATTTATCGTAAAGATTACCTTAGACATACAGGTAACGGTTATGATAAAACTCCCTCAATAGATGGACTACTATTATCACATGCTCATGCAGACCATGCAGATTATATTAAATATTTAAGACCTGATATTCCAATTTTTATGTCAGTTAACTCTAAAATAATTTTAGATGTTATAGACCAGACTGGTTTAGGTAAAGAATTAACTACACTTAAAAGACAATTTGAAATGGTGCCAAAGAAAAGAGGTGATGGTTACACTAAAATAAGATCACCTGATAATCAGGTTAAAAGAAATTTGATTGTACTTGAACCTTATAAAAAAGAGAATATTGGAAATTTAGATGTTCAGCTAGCACCTGTTGATCATTCACTACCAGGGGCAGCTGGCTATTTAATCGAAGGTGATGAAAGAATAGTATATACTGGAGATTTAAGATTCCATGGTCGATGTCGGGATTCAACAAAGGAATTTGTAAAAAAAGCTAGTAAATTTTCACCAGATATAATGTTATGTGAAGGTACAAGGATTAACAGTGAAACTCATAAAAAAGAAATAGATGAAAATGGTGAAAAGATAGAATATCTTGAATATGAAGAAGATATAGAAAAAAAGGCTTATCCGTTAATATCTGACTGTAAAGGTTTAACTGTTATTAATTTCCCACTTAGAGATCTTGACAGATTAGTAACATTTAGAAATGTTGCAGAACAAACTGGTAGAAAGTTACTTATTAATACTAAACAGGCGTATATGTTAAAACTTATTGAAGAGCAGAATAAGGAGAAAACTATTTATCCAAGTTTAAATGATGAACATATTGGTATTTATATTTCAAGAAGAGGTTCAGGATATCTTGGTGAAGAAACATTTGTCTCATATGATGGTAACTGGACAGTAGCTACAGATAAAGACTTAATAATTAAAGACTATGATAAGTGGGAAAGAGTATTTTTTGAATATGATAATTTTTATACCTACCGTGATGTACGTGCTGGTCAGGAGAATTTCATGATTCGTGCAGATAATTTTTCATTTATGGAGTTAATTGATATTGAGCCTGAAAATGCAATCTATATTCACAGTACGACTGGAGCATTTAACACTGAAATGGAGTTAAGTAAAGAAATTACTGATAATTGGTTAAGTCATTTTAATATTCCACAATATGAACATTTCCATGTTTCAGGTCATGCTAAAGGTTCAGAGTTACTTGAAATGATTAGAACCGTAGACCCTGATATTTTATATCCTATACATACAGATGATCCTGGAGCATTTGATGTACTTAAGGATGATGGGATAAATGTTATTCATCCAGAATTAGCTAGAAGGTAATTTTCTTTAAGGATTGTTTTTATACTTTTAGACTATAATTCCTTTTTATTTTATTTTACTTTATTTTTTGGGGCTGTAAAAAATTTAACTGATAAGCCCTCAATCAAGTTAAAAAAATATATACTTATTTTAAATTACACTTGAAATTGTTCTATAACTCAAAATAC